>JACQVC010000198.1 GCA_016209995.1 Gemmatimonadota bacterium | reverse complement strand
TCGACAACGTCATCTGCATCGATCAAACGTTATAGCCTAGTGACTTGCGCTGTGGCAATGTCTCGCGGGTCTGATTCACGCTGCCGCTGCTAGATACATTGTTTTATAGGATCTGGGGTGCGGAGTGAGCAGTTCCTAGCCGCCGCCGGCGTCACAACGGCCGGCTCCGCAATGACACATCTCGTGCTTACTACAAGCCCTAGGGGACTCTGATCAGCTCGTCCCCCGGCTCAGGCTGGTCGGGATTGCGTCCCCGACTCCCGCCGGTGAAGAAGTGCACGAAGACGACGCCGAGCGCCGCGGAGACGACGATGCTGAACAGCGTGGTCTTCTTGCGGTCGAGGATGCGCTGCTCGACGCTTTCGATCTCTTGCTGCTGGATGATGATCCTTTGCCTGAGGAAAGGCGACCCGAAGCCGTTCTCGGGAAGGCCGGCGGTTTGGGTGCGCGAGAGGAGGGTCACCTCGGTGCTGCTCGTTTCGACGACCTGGCCCTCGACGATGCGGCGAGGGCCACCGAGCAGGTCTTCGAGGCGCACCATGCCCGGGCTGGTGAGAGTGGCGCGGACGCTGATGCCTGGGGTCACGGCTTCGCGCGGCACCATCTGGTACGTATAGCAACCCGTAACAGCCACCACGCAGCCCAGCGCGTACAGAGTGGCGCTAACTGCTCGAACGATCGTAGCGACCATAGGGCTCGACCTCCGTCAGGGGCGCGCTGCGGCTCCCCCACGCAACGTTTCGTTGCGTGGGGACCCCGGTCGTCGGGTGGGTGTCGTATGCGTCACGATAAGAGTGCGGGCGGCGCGGCGCAACGGCGCCATCACGGTGGCCGGCGACGCCTAGCGAAGGCCGCGAGCGACTCGACGAGGCCGGACGCGCCCCACGGCACGTCGGCCCTCCTCGCGTCGTGTGCGTAAGGCTGTGGTGAGCAGCGGCGCCCGCGCGGGTGCAGCCGGGACGCGCCGTGGACGCCAGCGGAGGGCTTGTTGCTGGTCAGCTCGCGGGCAGCGATTCCGCGGGCAGTGCGGGCGCTTCCGCTTCGCCGGCCCGAGGGGCCGAAGGCTGTCCCACGCGGCCGTTGCCGCGCTCACGCGTGCCCATGAACGCGGTCCTGAGGATCTGGAAGGAGTGCGCAAGCTGGACCAGGGTGAGGTGCCGGTGCAGACCTGACCAGAGGCGACCCTCGTAGTGGTGGATGCCGAGCTGCGAACGAGCGTAGCGGTCGAACTCGCTGAGCGGCCAGCGGTCGGCGAGCGCAACCAGGTCTTCCAGGCTGGCGTCGTCGAGGCCGCGAGCGAAGTAAAACGCCGGATTGCCAGGGTATCCGCGCAGCGGGCGCACACCCATGAGCCAACCGTCCCAACCAGCCTTCGCATGACGTGGCGCAGTCAACGTCGCGCGCACGCGTGTTACATCGCGCACGCGCGCCTCGTACGGTCCATCGCGCCACGCCATGCGCGTCCAGGCTTCGCTGGGCAGAGAGTCTATGATGGAGGCGGCGGACCTAGCCTTGCTCACCTCACCACCAGCCGACTCACCGCTATGCCGCATCTCCGCGTCTTCCATCAGCTCGGCCACATAGGGGATGCCTCTGGCCTCCAATCCCGCCTCGAAAGCCGGGTCCGTTCCCACCGCCGGTCCCACGATCACCGTGGCAGGGCGCACTCCAGCGGCCAGCGCCTCGTCGAGCAACGCGACCGCGATTTCGCCCTTGGTCTGGAAAACGAGGTCCGAGGGCACTCTCGCCTTTTCGCGGCGGACGGGATCGTTGGCCCAGCTCTCGGGCAGGAACAGACGCGCGCCTACGGGCCAGTCGAAGACCTGATCGCTGTAGCACGCCATGACAATGATCTGGCAGTTGGCGCGTCGGCGAAGGGACGGAGCGAACTGGCGATCGACGCCCACGGATCCGGTACCGTCCTTCTCGAACGCGATTTCCCCAAGCACGAGTCGCCCGGAGCCGCTCGTCCCATTGGCCAGCATTTCCTGGATGCGGGCTCGATTGATGGCGGCGGGATTCCACGGAGTGCGCGTCAGAAACTCCTGGAGGCGCTGCGAGCTGGTATCGTCCAGCGCACGCCCCATGTCGGACGCGGTCTTACGGGCCAGGGAAGAGAGCAGCCCGCTGATGTAACGCTCGAACGCCTGCCGGTTCTCGGAGCGCCGCAGACCGGTAGTGAAGGGACGAAGAAAGTCTTCCAGATCCACAGCTGGGCCAGGTGCGGCCTTGCGACGACCACGCTTCATGCGTCCTCAGACGTTGGGGAAGTGCACGTCAGGCGTCAGGGTAAATGACACTCGACGGAAGGAAAGTGCTGAGGGTCCTACGGCCCTTTGCGCGTCTCTTACGAACAGAGAACGTCCGCGAAGGCCTGCCGGCGCCACCGCGGACGTTCGCTTCTGGGTACTGCGAGACGGCTCAGGCGCGCAACCGCCCAGCCGTCAGCAGGACACGCACCTGTGGTTGTTCTTCGCGCCGAGGCCCTCGAGAAGCGCAATGGTCGCGGGATGCGGTGAGATGCGCTGCCCCGGGCCGTTGGCCATGTCGACCGTGGTCTGCCCACGCCGGCTCACCGCCATCACGTCGGCGCCCTTGGACACGAGATAGAGAATCATCTCATTGTCGCCCCGGGACGCAGCGTGGTGGACGGCGTTGTAGCCGTTGAGGTCCCGCACGTTGACGTCCGCGCCCAACTCTTCGACGAGGTACTTCACCGAGGCCATCCAGGCGTCCGGGGCATGCCGGTGGAAATTGGCCGTGTAGCTCTGACCGTACGACACGCCGGCCGCCGCGTGGATCGGGTACACACCGGGTCCGCCCGCGCGAACGGGCGGCAGTCCGGAGGGATCGGAGCCCCCGGCCCCCCCGGCTCCTCCACCGTAGCCCCCTCGGCCGCCGCCCCGACCACCCGAGGTCGTGGCCAGCGTAGGGAGGGTGTAATCTGCGCCGTAGGCGACCAACAGACGCATCGCGTCCACGTCCGTGGCGTGCGCGGCACGGAAGAAGGCGGTCGCGCCGGTGAAGTCCACACCCAAAGAGCCGAATGTGTACATCAGATACCAGGGAGTGCCGGTCAGGCGCGCGTTCGGCTCGGCTCCGGCCTCGAGCAGGGCCTCCATGGTCTCCAGATAGGACGCCTGCTGATAGTTCTGGGCCTGCGGCTGTGGATAGCGCGTCTTGGGGCCCCAGTAGTTGCTCAGCACGGCGAAAAGCGGTGTGACGCCATCGGTCGTAGCGGCCAGATTGGGATCCGCGCCGCGCTCGAGCAGACGCAACGCTAGATCGTACTCACCGTTGATCGCGGCCATGAGCAGCGGGCTGGTGCCGTCGCCCCGCTTCACCTGATTGACGTCGGCTCCCTCAGCGAGAAGAGCCAGCGCGGCCTCGTGGTGCCCCTCGCGAACGGCATGCAACAGGGGCGTGAGCCCGCCCTGCGTGGTCGCCGATGGACCGCCCCCCTCACCTCCCCCGGCACTGTCATCCTGATCCCCCGTAGCAGCCGGCGCCTCCGTCATGGACCTCTGGATCTCACGGGCCGCCCGTACGGCCGCCTGGACCTCGCGCGGAGCCGGCCTCCAGCTCTTCGCGTCGTCTCCCTGCGGCCGGAAGGTGGACAGAACCTGCTCACGCACTCGGCGCGCCACTCCATCCACGGCGGTCAGGCGTTCGATGTCCACCATTTTCGAGTAGACGCCGGGATCCGCTCCGCGCGCCAGCAGGACCTTGATGACGTCCGCGTGGTTGAATGCCGCAGCGAACATCAGGGGCGTCTGCTCCCACGCAGACTCGCGCGCGTCCACGCTCGCGCCCCGCTCCAGCAGGGCGCTCACGGCCTCCGCGCTCCCCGCCCTCGCCGCGTGATGAAGTGGAGTCACGCCCGTCGTCGTGGTGGCGTTGGGGTTCGCGCCGGCGTCGAGCAGCGCGCGGATCACCGCCACGTCCGTGCCCCGAGTGGCTACGTGCAACGGCGTGTGGGACCCCAGCCGCGTGACGGCCTCCAGGTTCGCGCCGGCCTGAATCAGCAGGTTCGCCAGCTCGGCGTCACCATGCGCCGCCGCCCAATGCAGCGCCGTCATGCCGTCGGCCTGGGCCGCATTCACGTCGGCGCCCTGCCTGACCAGGGAGCGAACGCTCTCGACGTCGCGCCGCATGGCGGCATCGGCGACTGGCGAGTCAGGAGCGACGCCGATGCCCGTCAACAACGCCGCGACGGCAACGACGCCAACCACGTTAACCCGAAGGCCTCTCATGCTGAGCTCTCCTGAGACGTTGTGCTCATCGCCAAACTGGATTCCGGCTTTCGCCGGAATGACGTCATATACCTGGATTCCGGCTTCCGCCGGAATGACGTCATATACCTGGATTCCGGCCCCGTCTCCCGGCTTGCGCCGGAATGACAAGTGCTAGCTCGAAGACGACGTCGTGGCGGTTCCTTTTGCCGACCCGCTGGCGGTCAACGAGAACTCGCCCGTGCTGTCGCCGAAGCTCCCCATGTCGTCGTGCCCGAGTATGTGCAGCATACTCAGCATGGCGTTCGCCATGGGCGTTCCGTCGGGCGCCTTGAGGTGCAGGCCGCCCTCGAGGTGGCCGTTGGCATGGCCGAGCACGATGAGCGGGTTCCGCCTGTGGTTGTGCAGGTTCCCGTCCGCCATAGGCGATCCGTAGATGATCATCGTCTTCTCGAGCAGATCCGTGTCGCCCTCCATCGTATTCTTCAGCTTCTCGAGGAAGTACGTCAGCATGCTGACGTGGTAGCGATTGATCTTGAAGAACTCGAGCACGCTCTCCTCGCGCCCACCATGGTGGGATGCGGGGTGGAACGGCCGGTCCGATCCGCTCTCGGGGAATACGCGCGCCGAGGAGTCGCGCCCCATCTTGAACGAGAAGACGCGGGTCATGTCCGACTCGAAGGCCAGCGTCTGCAGGTCGAACATCAACCGCATGTGCTCGGCGAAATCATCGGGCACGCCCGCCGGCGCCTCGGGCAGCTCTCGGCGCTCGCCGCTGGTGTTCTGGGCCTCGACCCTCTGGATCCTGCGCTCGACCTCGCGGACGTTCTCCAGGTAGCGCTCGATCCGCTCGCGGTCGCTCGGGCCGAGCTCGCGCGTGAGCTGGGACACGCGGCCCGCGATCCAGTCGAGGATGCTGCGGTTCGTGCGCAAGCGAGACAGACGATCCTCGGGCGTCGTGCCGGCCCCGAACATCATGTTGAACGCGACGCGCGGGTCCCGGATGACCGGGAGCGGCTCGGTGGGGGACGCCCAGCTGATCGAGTCGGTATACAAGCAGGTATACCCGTAGGCGCAGCCGCCCGACTGGTCGACGTTCTCAATGCAGAGCTGCAGCGACGGGAAGGGTGTGTCCTGCCCGAAACGCTGGCCATGGAGCTGGTCCAGCGACGTGCCGACGTAAACGTCCGAGCCCTCGGTCTGCTTGGCGTGCGCCTGCGTCAGGAAGACCGCGCTCGAGCGGAAATGGTCACCGCCGATCTCGGGCGCCGCGTACGCTTCGGCCATGCGCACGTCCGTATTGCTGATGATGGTCAGATACGGACGCCACGGCTCGAGCGGGCTCAGGGCGCTGGGGCTGAGGTCGAACTCGCGGCCTACCGCCGCGGGTGACCACAGATTCTGCGTAGCACCCCACGCGTTGCAGCCGGCCGCGCCGTGCACCATCTCGATGGCCACCAGACGCGTGCGCCCGTCCACGGCGCACACTTTCCCCGCCCTGCGCCCGCCCGGCACCAGCGCGTCGACAAACGCGAGCGCCACGGTCGCGCC
>JACQVC010000189.1 GCA_016209995.1 Gemmatimonadota bacterium | reverse complement strand
TCTCAGAGGTGCCGAGGGACCTGGCGAGCTGGGCGGCGTTCCAGACCTGGCCGTGGTAGTGCGCGATCATCGTCCAGAACCGGCGCAACGTCTCGGCCGGGACGGTGATGCCGAGCTGGGGGATGTCACGCTCCAGGAAGGTGCGGATGAAATCCTCGCGCCACGTCATGCTGGCGCGGTCGCTGGGAGCCAGGAACGAGCGGGGGAACCCCCCGCGCAACCACAGCCGATTTCGCTGGCCGGAACCCACCTCTTCCAGTGCGAAGCCGGACAGATCGACGAACCCGATACGCCCGGCGAGCGATTCCGACACGCCGCGGACCAGATCAGGCGAGGCGGATCCGAGAACCAGGAAACGGGCCTGGTTTTCCGGCCGGTCAACCAGGACCCGGATCAGCTCGAAAAGGTCCGGCCGCCTCTGCACCTCGTCGATGATCACGAGGCCTGAAAGCTCTCCCAGCACCGTCATGGGCGCCGAGAGTCGGCGAAGGTGGACAGGATTCTCCAGGTCGAAGTAGGTGGAGGGCTCACCCTCGGAGACGAGGCGCGCCAACGTGGTCTTCCCACACTGACGCGGCCCGAGCAGGGCCGCGACCGGGTGAACTCGTAGCCGCTCGGCGATGCGCTGCAGCGCACGGACGCGGGGCACCATGGCGGGTAAGATATTCCTTGAATATCATCATGTCAAGTGATGATTTTCAAGTTTTTATGTCCTGCGTGGCGCTTCCGGCTGACCAGGGGTAGTCGCTCACTAAACTCTGCCACGACCGCTCGTTGCGTGATCCCCACCTAGCGCTCAAAGAACACGCGCAGGCTCTCTTGCGGCGGAGGCCGCGTGACCTTCGAGACGAGGACGAATAGCACCACGCTGGTAACGACCCCCACCTCGACCGCATCGATACCGTGACGGGCAAAGCCTGCCTGGCCGGTGAACTCCCAGACCAGACAGGCCAGGAAGCCGCCCAGCATCGATGCCATCGCGCCGGCCGGCGTGCCGCCCTTCCAGTTGAGCCCGATCACCACCGGCACGAAAAAGAACGACGCGATGAACTTCGCCTGCTCGACCACGAGCGTCTGCACGTCGCCGTAGCGCTGGAGCGCGAACCAGATCGGAATCAGCGCCAGTACCACGATGCTGATCCGGTTCACCATCACCAGGTGAGCCTGGCTCGATTTCGGTCGGATGAAGCGGCCGTACAGGTCGTGCGCGACGCCCGCGCCCGTGACGAGCAGGATCGAGTTCACCGTCGACATGATGGCCGAGATCATAGCCACCAGCAGGAGCGCGCCGGCGACGGGAGGCAGCACCTCGAAGACCAGGATCGCCGTCGCCTGATCCTGCGAGGTGAGAGTAGGGAAGAGGACGCGCATCAGCAGGCCAATGGCCAGGACGGTCACGCCGATGATGAGCTGGAAGCCGATCGACACGGCAATCGCCTTGCGGGCCGTGCTCTCATCGCGCATCGAGTAGAAGCGAGTCAGCTCGTAGGGCGCCGCCGCAATGGAGAGCCCGAAGCTGATCCCGAACGCGATCAGTTCCTTCGGTCCGTAGTACCAGCCGGTCAGTCGCGGATCGAGTGAATCGAGAAACCTGACCGCCTGTGAGAACCCGCCCACGTAGTGCAGCAGCACGGGCACGGCCACGAGCAGACCCGTGACCATGATCAACGTCTGCAGGAACTCGATGTAGGAGCTGCTGCGCACGCCGCCCAGCAGCGTGTAGATGGCCGTGCTCGCGACGATGAGCAGCATGGCCGTGAGCGGCTGGATGCCGAAGATGGCTAGCGCGATCTCGCCCGTGGCCTGGAACTGGGCCACCAGGTAGATCGTGTACGTGATGACGATGAGGATGCCGGCGAGCCCGCGCGCGGCGTCGCTGCCGAAGCGGACGCCCACGTAGTCGGGGACCGTGAGCCCGCCGAAGCGTCGCAGCTTGGGTGCGACCCAGAGCGCCGAGACCAACCAGCCGGACCAGACCCCGAACCAGATGTACCACCACGACACACCCGTCAGATAATGCCGGCCGGCCGTCCCCACGAAGGTGCCGGCGCTGATCTGCGTGGCCGCCCGGACGGCGCCGCCGACCCAGGGGCCGATCGTGCGCCCGGCGGCGATGAAATCCTCCTCGGTCCTGGTCCGGAAGTAGCCCCAGATCGAAATCCCCATGATCGCGACCAGATAGACGATCAGTACGAGCCAGAAGGAGAGACCCACGCGTGCTCACTCCGCGGCCGCTGCGGTCGCGCTGTGCCTGGGCTGCGCCGCCCGCCGCCACCTCACCCAGTAGAGGGAGCTGAGCACAATGAGAAGGATGATCGCCGCGTCGACCAACCCGGTCGCGGTGATGCGCTGGCGCGCGGGCGGGAGCTGAATGAACGCGGGAACGTGCTCCGGTCTGGCGAGCAGGACTCCGGGCGACTCCCACGCGAGCCTCGGAAACCCTGCCTGCACGGGAACGTCTGGATCGACACCGTGGATGCGGATCTCGATCCGCGTGCCGGCAGCACCGCTGGGAATGGACGGGACGAAGAGCGGGATCCTCGACAGGTTGCCGGCGAGTCGGTATCGCAACTCGACGCGCAGGTCGCTCAACCCGCTCGGCGCGTCCAGCACCTCGAGTCGCTGGAGTCCCGCGAGCGGCGTCGCGACGATGCGGCCGGCGGTGGCGGAGGCGTTTTCCACCTCCACGGTCGCATCCGGATAACGGATCGCGCTGAGCTGGAGCAACGCAGCCGAGCCGGGATCGGAATCGCGGGCGGCGCCCCTTGCCTCCGGATCCGTCAGGGTTGGAGCGCCTGCAGGAGCGAACGTGTAGACGGCTTGAACCCGAGCCTCCGTCCCCGCGATCGTGACCTCGACCGCAGCTTGTTGGAGCTGCACGGTCAGCGGCAGGGCGAGGACGGCGCTCCAGAGTCCGATCACGGGCGGGGCAGCCTCCCGGTAGGCGGCAGATGCGTGGCGGTGGAGCTCAATCGCTCAGGATGCGGCGCACTGCGTAGCTGGCCTCGTAGAGCGCGTTGGCCACCTTGTTCGCTTCGCGAATGAGCCCGGCCTGGAGGAAGGGAAGCTCGTGCGGGCGAGTGTCGCGCACCTCGCGCAGGCGAGGAACGCCGGCCAGCTTCGGCACCGTCGCCCTGGGCAGTGCCGGATCGTGATCGAAGCGCTCGCCTTCCGCGTAGTTGATCGGCACCAGGATGCGAGACAGCTCGAGCAGCACGCTGTTCACGTCGTCCGCGCTCGGACCACGCGCGGCGCCGGCTCCATGCACGCGCTCGAGCGCCGGGATCTGTGAGTACAGCTCCTCGAGCACGCCGAGCAACGCGACGCATTCGTCCGTGACGGTCGTGAGATCGAGCAGCTCCCCCGCCTGCTCCGCGTACTCGGCAACAGCCCGCTGTATCTCGCGAGCGGTGGCCCGCAAGTCGAAGGGGAGGATCCGCGCGTTGAGGACACGGCTGATGGCCGTGACGTAGACGCGCAGGTCGCGCGCCAGGTTCTCGCGATCCGCCACCTCGAGGGTGTCGTCCTCCGTGTGCCAGGCGATATTGCCGCCGCAGCCGCCGACCGCGTAGAACCCCAGGCGTTTCCGCTCTTCCTCCGGGATGTTGGAGAGCAGCATGAAGAACGAGGTGAGCCCGATCTGGTCGAACGAGTAGTCGCCGGCGCGCACCGGCCGGCGGCCGCGCGCCTCCTTGGCGGTGGCGTCGCGGATCGCCTCGCGGCAGAGCCCTTCCGCTTCGGCCATCCACATGACGTCGTCGTATTCGGTCGCCTTCCAGCATCCGGGCGAATCGATGTTGACGGCCGCCACGCAGCGCTTGCGCAGCTCGAGCGCGAAGCGATCGGCGAACCACGTGGATCCCGCGTAGCGCCCCATCGAGTGGCCCGGCCACCAGGCTACCCAGAGAGAGCGCCGCAGCCGGTCGCGGCCAGCGTGGAAGATGCGGGCCAGCTCGAGGAGCGTGGCATCGCCCACGGCGTTGTCGCCGATGCCCACGTCCCAGCTGTCATAGTGCCCGTGGACGAGTAGAAACTCGTCCGTCTCGCCCCGGATCCGGGCCACCGGAATCTTGCACGGCCACCAGCCCTCCGCGAGCGCGGCGTAGATCGTCACTTCGACCGAACCGTCCTTGGCAAGCGCCACCAGCGCCTCGCCATCCGTGCGGTTGACGGCCACCACCGGAGTCGTCGGCTTGCGCTGCAGGTTCGCGTGCGTCGGCATGCCCCAGATCGGGGTGCAGATTCCCCAGTGGATGTTGCGCCCCTCATTGACATAGATCTGCCCCGCGGCACCGGCGTCCTGAAAGCGCGCGACGGCCAGCGGCATCGGGAACCCTTCACTGATGACGATCTTGCCGCGCAGATCCGCCGTGCCCCTGGCCGCCGTGTCGTCGAAGAGGTCGCCGACGCCCGTAACGCGCTTGGCCGGCACGTAGACGAGCGGGGCGGTGAGGCCGCGGGGACCGGTAGTCGTGGAGAAGGACGGCGGTTTCGCGCGCATGCGCCCGTTGCTGCCCACGATCTCGACCCAAG
>JACQVC010000188.1 GCA_016209995.1 Gemmatimonadota bacterium | reverse complement strand
CGGACGACCTGACGGGCCTCTACAACCGCCGTGGCTTCTTCACGCTCGCCGAGCAGCAGATGAGTCTGGCGGACCGGCGCAACGCGGAGCTCTTCGTTCTCTACGCCGACCTCGACGGGCTCAAGCAGATCAACGACACGCGCGGGCACGAAGAGGGCGACCGCGTGCTGATGGAAGTCGCCGGGGTGCTGCGCAAGACCTTCCGGGAGTCCGACGTCGTGGCCCGCATTGGCGGCGATGAGTTCGTCGTGCTCGCCTTCGAGGCTCAGCCCAGCAGCGCCGAGGTGGTCATCGCGCGCCTCGAGCGCAATCTGAACAAGCTCAACCTGAGGAAGGACCGCCCTTATCGCCTGTCCTTGAGCGCAGGCATAGCCCGCTACACGCCCGGCTCGGAGCGGTCGATCGACGAGCTGCTGGCCCAGGCCGATCGCTCGATGTACGAGCGCAAGGCGAGGCGGGGCGTGCACTAGAGCGGGTCAGCGGGTCCCAACCACTATGGCCGCTTCCCGCTTCACTCCCCACGGCATCTTCGCCCCGCCGCGGAGCCTGCGCTCCCCGCGCGACGGGCCTGCACCCACGTGGGCCGAGCGGCTCGAGGCGCTCAAGAACGTGCCGCCGCTGCTCAAGCTGGTGTTCGAGACCCACCGCGGATATACGGTCGCGATTCTGCTGTTGCGCGCCGTCCGCTCGTTCGTGCCCCTGGCCGTTCTCTGGGTAGGCAAGCTCATCATCGATGGTGTCGTGACGTCGATTGCCGAGGTGCAGGCCGGCCGGCCCGTCGATTGGTGGTATCTGGGCGCGCTGGTCGGCCTGGAGCTGAGCATCGCGGTCGTGGGCGAAGGTCTCGCCCGCCTCTCCGCGTTGCTCGAGAGTCTGCTCGGCGACCTCTTCTCGAACCGGACCAGCGTACGGCTGATGGAGCACGCGGCCACGCTCGATCTGGCCCAGTTCGAGGACGCGGAGACGTACGATCACCTCGAGCGCGCGCGCCGTCAGACAGTCGGCCGCATCTCGCTCGTCTCCCTGCTGCTGAGCACGGCCCAGGACGTGGTCACGTTGTTGTCGCTCGCCAGTGTGCTGCTCGTGCAGCTCCCCTGGCTGCTGCTCCTGCTCACGGTCGCGGTGCTGCCGTCGTTCCTGGGTGAGGCGCGCTTCGCGGCGCTCGGCTACTCGTTGCTGTATCAGTGGACGCCGGAGCGACGGCTGCTCGACTACCTGCGTTACATGGGCGCGTCCGATGAGTCGGCCAAGGAAGTGAAGCTGTTCGGCTTGTCGGACTTCCTGGTGGCCCGGTACGCAACGCTGGCTGACGAGTTCTATCAGGAGAACAAGCGGCTGGCCGTGAAGCGCAACGTGGTCTCGACGGCGCTGGTCGGCCTGGGCACGCTGGGCTACTACGCGGCCTACGCGGTGATCATCTATCTCACGGTCCTGGCCCGCTTCACGATCGGCGAGCTCACCTTCCTGGCCGGATCGTTCCGTCAGAGTCGCGACCTGATTCAGCGGATCCTGCTGGCGGTGTCCCAGATCTTCGAGCAGAGCCTGTACCTGAGCGATCTGTTCACGTTCTTCGACGTGCGGCCGCGCGTGCTCTCGCGTCCGGGCGCGCGGCACGTGCCGCAACCCATACGCTCCGGCTTCGAGTTCGAGGATGTGGGGTTCCGCTACCCCGGGTCGGAGGGCTGGGCGGTCCGCCACCTCACCTTCGCGTTCCGGCCGGACGAGCGCATCGCGCTGGTGGGCGAGAACGGGGCGGGGAAGACCACGCTGGTGAAGCTGCTCGCTCGGCTCTACGACCCTGATGAGGGGCGCATCCTCCTCGACGGCGTGGACCTGCGCGAGTACGACCTCGATAGCCTGCGCCAGAACATCGGTATCATCTTCCAGGACTTCGTGCGCTATGACTTCATTCTGCGCGAGAACATCGGCGTGAGCCAGATCGCGGCGCTGGACGACGACGCGCGCATCGGGGAGGCGGCGCGCCGCAGCCTGGCCGACACCGTGGCGAGCCGCTTCGAGCAAGGCTACGCGCAAATGCTCGGCCGCCGCTTCGACGGAGGCGTCGAGCTGTCGGGCGGAGAATGGCAGAAGGTAGCGCTGGCGCGGGCATACATGCGCGATGCGCAGGTGCTCATCCTGGACGAGCCCACGGCCGCGCTCGATGCCCGCGCCGAGTACCAGGTCTTTCTCCGCTTCGCCGAGCTTACCCGGGGACGCATGGCCGTGCTCATCAGCCACCGCTTCTCCACGGTGCGCATGGCGGATCGCATCCTCGTGCTGCGGTCAGGCGAGCTCGTCGAGGATGGGAGTCACGAAGCGCTCGTCGCCGAGGGCGGCCTCTACGCGGAGCTGTTCTCGCTCCAGGCGGCCGGGTATCGTTGAGCGCCGTCTCGCCTCGGACCACCGGTATGCGATATCTTCCAGCGTCGAGTTCATAACGGAGGAGGATCGCTGATGCGACGCCTGACCTGGGGGCTGCTGATTTGCACGCTGGCGTGCTCGACGTCGCAGGAGCGTTTCCTGCTGGGTGAGGTCGAGCTCAGCCGCCCGCCGGGCACCGCCGAGCCGTTTCTGGGCGCGACCGCGGATGGCCGTGCCGTGCTGACGTGGTTCGAGCCGCTGGACGCGGACCACAGCGCCTGGGCGCTGCGCCTGGCCGTCAGGTCCGACGCCGGCTGGTCCGAGCCCCGCACCGTGGTCGAGCGCCGCGAATTTTTCGTGAACTGGGCTGACTTCCCCTCGTTCGTCGAGCTGGCGGACGGCTCCTGGGCCGTGCACTGGCTCGAGATGCTGGGGGAGGGCCACTACGCGTACGGCGTTCAGGTCGCGCTCTCGCGCGACGAAGGCCGTACCTGGAGCGAACCCATCGCGCCGCACCGCGACGACTCACACCAGGAGCACGGCTTCGTCTCGATGGTGCCGTTCGGACCGGGCGCCATGCTCGTCTGGCTCGACGGCCGTGACATGCAGGCGACGGACGGTGGCCAGGGTGCCGATGCGGCCAACCGCGGCGCGATGAGCCTCCGGGCCACTACGCTGGCGCCGGATGGCTCCCTCGGTCCGGACCTCCTGATCGACCAGCGTACGTGCGAGTGCTGTCAGACCGCGCTCGCGCGCACCACCAGCGGTGTGGTCGCAGCCTACCGCGATCGCAGTGAGGACGAGATCCGGGACATCGCGGTCGTGCGCTACGTCGACGGGACGTGGACGGAGCCGCAGCACGTCGCCGCCGATCAATGGCAGATCGACGGCTGTCCGGTCAACGGGCCGCAGCTCTCCGCGCTCGGCGACACGGTGGCCATTGCCTGGTTCACCGGCGCCGGAGCCTCGCCTCAGGTGCAGGTCGCGTTCTCGACGGATGCCGGCGCGACCTGGAGTGCGCCGGTGCGTGTGGATGAGGGCGCTCCCCTGGGACGCGTGGACATCGAGATGCTGGCCGACGGGTCCGCACTGCTCGTGTGGCTCGAGCGGCGAGCGGAGGGGACGGAGATTCGTGCGCGGCGCGTCGTGCGCTCGGGCACGGTCGAGGACCCCTGGACTCTCAGCGCGACCGACGCAGCCCGGGCAAGCGGGTTCCCGCGCATGACCCGCCTTGGCGACGAGCTGGTGTTCGCCTGGACGCTCGCGGGAGAGCAGGGCGGCGTCCGCGTGGCGTCGGCGCGGTGGTGAGGAGCTGCGCCAGCAGAATCTCTGACCCGTTCGCAGTGGCCGCGTCCGCCTCCTAGCTACGTGTCAGAGCGTACAGCGAGACGTACTCGACGCCGTTTTCGTCGCGCCGGTGTCCGAGGATGTAGTCGCTTCCGACTTCAAGGATCCTGAAGCCCATCGGAAGTCGAAGCTCTCCGAGCCATTTTCCAGTCGGATCGAACACCCACCAGACGGGTTGTTCCTCCCATGGCGCGCGAAATTGTTCCACCCAGAGATAATCCAGGGCGTCCACGAGCAGTCCCTGATAGGTGGGCAAGATTTCCGGGAAGGGCATTTCCTGCATCAAGCTCTCAGCACGCCGCCGATCATTGGGGTCCGTTCTGCCCTCGACATAGTCACTCCTGTACCGACTTATGACCTCCTGAGAGATTGGTCTTGGTTCAGCGGCCCATCGGATGATCCGAGCCAGGCTTCCGTCCAGACTCCGCCTCTCCACCTGAAAGTCCTTACCGGTCCCGAGGTAAAGTGAAGTTCCATCTGACGCGATCGGGGGCACCAGGAGCACCAGGGGGACCGACGTATAGGCAAACCCAAAGCCGCTACCGGATTCGAAACCCCACGCCGGCGCCATGGACCCTTCGCCGATGTTGTTGAGGAATACCCCTTCGGCCGAGAAACGGCTGAAGATGCGGCGACCCTGATCGAACAGTCCTGCGCGGGGAGGGAACTCACCTCCCGCCTGACTTGTCACGAGCAGGGTTCCATCAGCGAAGACCCTTCTCGCCCAGAGCTGCCGCCAGTCTTCGACCTGCGTCAACCTGAAGGAGCGGACAAGACGGCCCGAGGAGTCGAAGATGGACCCTCGCCCGAGGCTGGAATCGTACGTCATGATCGAATCGTCACGCATCTTGTGGAGCTCACGGAGGAAACTGAACTCTCCCGGCCCTTCGCCTCTGCCGCCGACATCCTGCAGGTGAACTCCGGTCCCGTCATAGAAGCGCAGCTGACGCGTTCCACCATTCACGATCACGATCCGGCCATCTCCGAGGCGGGTGGCATTCCCGACGGAATAGAGCTCGTAGGCCGGGTCGCCCCCGACCACGCCGATGGTCAGACTCGGTGTGTCGGAGAGCTGCCACTGGGCTGCCTCAGCCCACACGGGAGCGCGGCTCTCGACGATCTGAATTCCAGCGCTGTCGCTGACCGATACGGTGGAGTCTCCCAGCCCCGATCCCGGGTCACAGGCCGTGACCAGGCTGATGGCCCCAAGTGACGTAACGATGCGGGCCTGGAGTGTGGAGATACGTGCCTCCGCTACACCGCGCCGCCGCCATCCGTCCCCGCGTCGGGTGCGGCAACCGGATGCTCAGCCGCCGTCTGGTGTTGTCCGGCGGAGCTTGGAAAACAAAGGTCCGCGATGACCTCCGGTCTATCCCGAAACACGAGGTGAGCGGTCTCCAGGACGTGG
>JACQVC010000179.1 GCA_016209995.1 Gemmatimonadota bacterium | reverse complement strand
GTCCGAGAGTCGGCTTTCGAGCTCTGGCAGCGGAGGAGGACGCGGCGCGCGCGCTCTTGGGGGCGCTCGATGCGAGACGGCGCGCGACGGTGATCATCGCCAGTGTGGCTCCGGCCGACATCCTCACGGAGGCTTCGCTCGACATCGACCCCCTCGCGCCGGTTGGCATCAAGGCGTCGGATCTCACGGCCTCGCAGCGCGATCTGCTCATGAAGCTCATCGAGGCGTACACGTCGCTGATGGCCGATGATCTGGCGGCTGCGCGGCTGGCGCGGCTTCGCGAGGCGGGGCTGGGCAACATCACGTTTGCCTGGGCCGGCGAGGTGGAGCGGGGGAAGAGACATTACTACCGGGTGCAGGGCCCCACGTTTTTGATCGAATACGACAACACGCAGAACGACGGGAACCACATTCACTCGGTGTGGCGCGATTTCAGCGGCGATTTCGGCCGGGATGTACTGCGCGAACACCTGAGGGACGTGCGGCACTGAGTGCGGTGCGGATGCGACCATGATCAGCTCGAAGCTCCTCGCACTCGGTCTTTGGCTACTGACCTCGACCCCTGTGGTTGCGGCGCAGAGCCCGCTGGCGCGGGCGGCGCCGGAGACGGTCGGGCTGGCGCCGGAGGGACTGCACGAGGCTACGGCCCTGCTGGCTCGCTACGTGGCGGAGCAGAAGATCGCCGGTGCGGTAGCCGCGGTCGCTCGCAAAGGCAGGCTGGCCTACCTGGAAGCGGTCGGCGTTCAGGACCTGAGCACGCGGGCACCCATGACCGAGCGGTCGATCTTCCGCATCTACTCGATGAGCAAGCCGGTGACGGCCGTAGCCGTGATGATGCTGTACGAGGAGGGCCGCTTCGGCCTGGATGACGCCGTGTCGAAGTACTTGCCCGAGTTCCGCGATGTCCGGGTCTTCGCCTCGCCGGACGGCGCAACCCGGGCTCTGACGCGCGACATCACGGTCAGGGATCTGCTGCTCCATACCTCGGGCCTGAGCCACCGCACGTCGGAGCTGTACGCGCGTGCAGGAGTCAGATCTCGCGCCGACCCGCTGCCTCGGTTCATCGCGAACGTCGTTCGCACCCCGCTGATGGAGGATCCGGGCACGCGGTTTCGCTACAGCGAGGCTACGACGGTGCTGGGACGACTTGTGGAGATCTGGTCGGGTCAGCCGCTCGACGTCTTTCTGGAGGAGCGCGTGTTCCGACCGCTGGGCATGCTGGACGTGGGGTTCTGGGTCCGGCCCGAGCAGCGTGCGCGGCTGGCGACCGTGTACCGGCCGGAGGCTGGCGGGGGCCTGACGCCCGTGGAGATCGAGGAGGTGCCGTTCACCGAGCGACCGGCTCTGCTCGAAGGGGCGGTCGGCCTGGTCTGCACGGTTCCGGACTTCCTGCGGTTCAGCCTCATGCTTCTCAACCGGGGACAGCTCGACGGCGTCCGCATCCTGAGCGAGCGGACCGTCAATATGATGACCGGCAACGGGCTGTCCCCAGAGGTGCTGGCCGCGCGCGGTGGGGCGATGGGTTGGGGGCTGGCGAACGTGAACGTAGTCATGGATCCGTCCGCATTGAGCTATCCCGCGAACCGTGGCGAATACGGCTGGGACGGCACAGCCGGCACGATTTTCTGGGTCGATCCGACGACAGAGATGGTCACCATCCTGATGACGCAAAGCTCGCCACCCAACCCAGATTCACTACGCCAGCGCTTCAAGACGCTGATCCAGCAGGCTGTGCTGAACTGAGGCTTCGGGAGCGGTCCCAGGGGGAAAGGGACTCCGTTTGCGGGACAGGTCGTCCCTTCATTCATTCACTCCACGGGAAAGGACGACTCCGTTATGCGCTACGTTGGATCAGCTGTAACGGCGATCGCTGTGCTCATGCTGTCCGGCTGCTATCACGCGACCATAGACACTGGCCTCACGCCGTCGCTGCAAACCATCGAGAGGCCTTGGGCCCACGGGTTTGTATATGGTTTGGTACCGCCGTCGACTGTGGAAACGCAGCAACGCTGCCCGACAGGAGTCGCTCGCGTGGAGACCCGGCTCTCGTTCTTGAATCAGGTGGCGAACATCTTGACGTTCAGTATCTACACGCCGATGTCGATCAAGGTCACGTGCGCCGCGGCCGGCGGCATGCAGCAGGACGCGACGGCCCTGCGCCCGTCCGGCGATCTCGAGCCCCATGCGCCCGCGCCCGATCTGGAGGGGTTGGGTCTGACGCCGAGTCGAGGAGGAGAGCGGAGACATTAGATTGAGCACCCTCAACGGTTATCCGTCTATCCGCGCCTGGCGCGTGCCTGCATGTAGCCAGCTGGAGAGGGGAATCCTATGGTCCTGTACGAGGTGACGGCCATGGTGCAGGCTGGGCTGGTCGAGCGGTACGAGCGCTACATACGAGATCGACACATTCCCGACGTGTTGGCCACCCGTTGTTTCCTCGGGGCGGTGCTCGCCCGCGTCGGGTCCGATCGCTACCGCACGCAGTATCAGGCTCCGAACCAGGCGGCCCTCGATCGCTACCTGAGCGAGCACGCTCCGAGACTGCGGGCCGACCTGCTGTCTCATTTCCCGCAGGGAGTGGATCTGGCGCGCGAAGTCTGGGTCACCGTACAGCAGTGGGGCAGCGGGGCTGCCAAGACCTCCTTAGGGTCGTAGCGAGTTAGAGGGTGTATACGGTAGCAACCACAGGGTAGGGCTCCATGACAAAGCTTCGCAGGCATGCGATTCCAGCGTTCGCGGTGGTAGTGGCTGCCGCGGCCGCGCTGCCGGGCTCGAGCCTGGCGCAGCAGACCCCGGTCAAAGTCTTCATCTCGGTGGATATGGAGGGGATCGGAGGCATCGGCACGGGCGCGATGACGAGCGCGACCGGTAAGGATTACGCGACGGGGCGGCGTCTCATGACGGAGGAGGTGAACGCCGTGGTGGCGGCGATCTTCGCTCGCGGGCCCGCCGAGGTGCTGGTGAACGACTCGCACGGTGACATGCAGAACCTGCTTCACACGGAGCTGGATGCGCGCGTCACCTACGTTCAGGGTGCGGTCAAGCCACACGGGATGGTCGAGGGTCTCGACGCGACGTTCGACGCCGCGATCTTCATCGGATACCACGCACGCGCCGGCACACCTCGCGGCTTTCTCGCGCACACGGGCTCCGGCATCGTGAAGGGGCTGTGGCTCAACGACATCGAGGTCGGGGAAGGCGAGCTGAACGCCGCGTACGCGGGCGAGCTGGGCGTGCCGGTGGTGTTGGTAAGCGGCGACTCCACGTTCGTGGCCCAGTTCACGCACACGGTAGGCGCCGAGGGGGTCGTGACGAAGACCGCGGTGACGCCGCAGTCGGCGAGGTTGCGGCACCCGGAACAGGTGAAGGCGGATCTTGCCGCGGCGGTGCGGCGAGTGTTGGCGAACACGGCAAGCGCGACGCCCTGGAAGCTGCGGACGCCCATTCAGGTTCGACTTCAGTTCGCGGATCCCACCCGCCCACAAATCCTGCAGGCGATCCCGGGGGTGCGGCAGAGCGACGGCTATACCGTCGAGTTCACGGCGGCGAGCATGGCCGAGGCGTACCGGCTCATCCGTCTGATGTACCGGTTTGTTTCCGTTTAGCGGTGCTGCAGCGACCTGCCAGAGACGAGGGAGCCGTGATGCGACTGGGCGGACGACCGATGGACGAGTGGATTCGCCAGTATTCCGGCAGCCACCAGCATCCAGTGAACCGGGCCTGTCACACGGCCGGCATTCCCCTGATTGCGCTGTCGCTGCCTTTGTTCGTGGCGGCTGTCTTCGTGGCTGGGCTGTGGCCGTTGCCGCTGGCGATGTTCGTAGTGGGTTGGGCGCTCCAGTTCGTCGGTCATTACTTCGAGGGTAAGCCGCCCGAGTTCTTCCACGACTGGCGGTTCCTGTTCGTGGGTCTGCGCTGGTGGCTGGCGAAGATCCGCGGACGGGCGTGAACCTATCCCACGGAGCGTTTGTTGTGCGGAGACCCCGGCCAGCCCCACCCCACGCAACGTTCGTCGCGGGGGGACCCCGGTAGGCGTGGGGCGCTCCGACACCTTGTCCGGCGGTTACCCGCTTCGGTGAGCGCGGGAACTCAGTGGTGGCTGAGCCAGTTATTGCATGCGATGACATCGGGAGGGGATATGCTGGCCGAGATGCAGGAGCTGTTCCGGTACAATCGCTGGGCGAACGAGCGCGTTCTCGGAGCCACGTCGGGACTCACACAGGAGGAGTTCACGCGGGACCTGAAAAACAGCTTCCCTTCGGTGCGCGATACGTTGGCGCACGTGCTGGGAGCGGAGTGGATCTGGCTCTCGCGCTGGAAGGGTGTTTCCCCGCGCTCATTGCCCGAGGCCAGCGCGTTTGCGAACCACGCTGCGCTGCGCACTCGCTGGGCGGAGGTGGAAGCCGAGCAGACGGCCTTCGTCACGGCTACGAGCGCGGACGACCTGAAGCAGGTCATAACGTATCAGAATACGAAGGGAGAGTCCTTCTCGTATCCGCTCTGGCAGCTCATGCGACACGTCGTGAACCACTCGACCTATCACCGCGGCCAGGTCACCACCATGCTGAGGCAGCTCGGGGCCAAGCCCATTTCCACGGATCTCATCGTCTTCTACGCGGCGAAGTAGCTGGAGATGGAGCTGCGGCTGGAGAAGTGCACGATTCGCAGTTGGTGGCTAGGCGACAAGAAGGCCCTGGTGAAGCACGCGAACAGCCCGAGCGTGGCCGCCAACCTGCGGGACGCATTTCCGCATCCCTACACGGCTGTGGACGCGGACCGGTGGCTCGCGTGGGCAACGGAAGCCGAACCGGAGACGCACTTCGCTATCGACGTAGGCGGATCTGCCGTCGGTGGCATCGGCTTCCGCATCCAGCCTGACGTGCACCGGCGCTCGGCGGAAGTCGGGTTCTGGCTCGGCGAGGAGTACTGGGGGCGAGGGATCATGACGGAAGCGGTGATCGCGGTCACCGCGCATGCCTTCACTCACTTCGACCTTTGCCGGATGTTCGCGTGCGTGTTCGAGAGCAACCCGGCATCCGCACGAGTCCTGGAGAAGGCGGGATACGTGTGCGAAGGAAGGATGCGTCGCTTCGTGACGAAGGCAGGCCGAACGCTGGACGCGCTTCTTTACGCGTCGGTTCGCAACGATGAGGAGAGTTGAACACCCGGTCCGCTACGCCGAGAGTACCGTCGGGCGCAGCGGCCGGCGACACGACCAGACGACATAATGCTTGCGGGAGGCAATACGACATGAACGGGAATTCGGTCCGGGAGGTGGCCACGCTCGGCGGCGGGTGCTTCTGGTGTCTCGAGGCGGTGTTCGACGGATTGCGGGGCGTGGAGAAAGTCATGAGCGGCTACTCGGGCGGGCACGCCCCGAATCCATTGTATCGTCAGGTGTGCACGGGGAACACCGGGCATGCCGAGGTGGTGCAGGTCACGTTCGATCCCGCCCTGATCTCCTTTCGGGAGCTGCTCGAAGTCTTCTTTGCCACGCACGATCCGACGACGTTGAACCGTCAGGGTGGGGATGTGGGTACACAGTATCGTTCGGCCATCTTCTATCACTCGCCCGAGCAGAAGGCGACGGCCGAGCGGGTGATCGCGGAGCTGGAGAGGGAAAAGGTATGGGACGGGTCTATCGTGACGGAGGTAACGCCGTTCCGCGAGTTCTATCCGGCAGAGGAGTACCATCATCGGTATTTCGAGCGGAACCCGGGTCAGGCATACTGTCAGGTGGTGATTGCCCCCAAGGTGGCGAAGTTCCGCAAGCAGTTCGCGCAACGGCTGCGGCAGGCATGAAGGTCACTGCGCGCAGGAGGCGACTGGGCGGGGCAGCTGGCGGGTGAGGCGATCGTAACGCACTCTTTTGTGGAACGCAGGTCGAGATCAAACGGGAGAGACTCATGACGAAGACGGTAATGGGATCATTGCGTATCGGCGCGATCGCCTCGCTGCTGTTGGTTACGGCCGTGGGGTGTCGCGGCCAGCAAAATACGGTGGCTTCGGGAGGTACGTCCGCAGGAGCCGAGGCCGCGCTCGCCGCGCCGGCAGCGGAGCGATCGGGGGCGGGCGCTCCGTCGGCTGTCGCCACGCTGGCGGACGCGGAGCTGATCCGGGTGTACAAGACTCCGACCTGCGGATGCTGCTCGGGCTGGATCGATCACCTGCGTGAGCACGGGTATGAAGTCGCGACTGAGGACATGGATGACCTGACGCCGGTGAAGGTTGCTCAGGGAGTTCCGGCCCGACTGCAAACGTGCCATACGGCAACCGTGGCTGGCTACGTGATCGAGGGTCACGTTCCGGCCGACGTGATCCAGCGTCTGCTCGAGGAGCGCCCGGATCTGGTTGGGTTGGCGGTCCCGGGGATGCCGATCGGCTCGCCGGGGATGGAGGTGCCGGGCCAGAGGGGGGATCCCTACGAGGTGATCGGGTTCCGCCGGGACGGCTCCACCGTGGTGTACGCGCGGCGCTGAATCGGTCTTCTCGCGCTACGCGAATGCAGCTGAAGCCGACCATCATCGGGTTGCTGGTGGGCGCAGGACTGTTTGCGCTGGCCAGCCTCTACCGCAGCGCCACGGCGGGGGCCGGCCTGTTCGCGCACCTGCAGCCGGTCGCATTCATGACGGTGATCGGCGGCACCGTGGGAGGTTTGGCGGGTCCGCTCGTGGGCGCCATAGTCCAGAGGTTGATCGGGAAGCGCGGGGGCCGAGAGTAAGAATCTCACAGCACGGCTTCGTGGCCCCCCTTGAAGCCGCTGGCGACTCTTCTGGAGCCGGTTCACGTGATGCCCCGCTACTTCGGTAACTTACCGACACCACTCGTCGTGGCCGGCTCGGTTTTCACGGTCGCGTTCCTGGGAGTTACGGACTTCCTCACCGGGCCGGACCTTTCCTTCTCGATCTTCTACTTGATCCCCGTCACGATCATTACGCTGCATGCCGGTTTTCGCGCGGGTATCGGCATTGCGATCCTGAGCGCGATCGTCTGGGGAGTGGCCGACGTCACGGCGGGTGCGCAATACAGCCAGTGGCTGATTCCATACTGGAATGCCACGGTTCGGCTGGGCTACTTCTCGCTCCATAGCTACCTGCTCAGCAAGCTGCTCGCGAAGATCTCGGAGGAGGAGCGTAGGGCTCTTTACGATCCCCTCACCAACGCGGCCAGCTGGCGATACTTCCGGGAATACGCGGCGAAAGTCATCGAGGGCGCGCGGCGAAGCCGTAAGCCGCTGACGGCGGCGTTCGTCGATATCGACAACTTCAAGACCGTGAACGACACTCTAGGCCACGATTCGGGGGATGAGGTTCTGCGCATGGTGGCGTCGGTGGCGCTGGAGGCGATTCGGGCTACCGACATGGTCGCGCGTGTGGGCGGCGACGAGTTCGCGTTCCTTCTTCCCGAGACGGGGTTCGAGGAGTCGGCCTCGCTGCTCAATCGGGTGAAGGAGTCGCTCGATGGGGAGGTGCAGCGGAACGGCTGGCCCGTGAGCGTGAGTATTGGGGCCGTGACCTTCAACTCGGCTCCGGCATCGGTGGATGCGATGCTCAAGCGAGCCGATGGGCTGATGTACACCGTAAAGGAGCGCGGTAAGAACGCAATCCTGCAGGAGCAGTGGCCGGTTACGTTCGGGGCAGCCGCGGGAGGAATGGCACCGGCCGCCCGTTCGTAGGACTTTTCTTGGCGCCGCGCAGTGGGTTAGGCAGAGAGGAGGTAGGACCCGTGGACGACCTGAGGTACCCTGTTGGCCACTTCAAGTGGGACCCGGACCTAACGGAGGCGAAGCGGCGAGGCTGGATGCAGGCCATCGGGGAGGCGCCGCGCGCGATGCGTGCCGCGGTGAAGGGCCTGACGGATCAGCAGCTCGATACGCCCTACCGTCCAGATGGTTGGACCGTCCGTCAGGTGGTGCACCACGTGGCGGACAGCCACCTGAACGCCTACGTGCGGTTCCGCCTGGCGTTGACCGAGGAAAACCCTACGATCAAGCCCTATGAACAGACGCGCTGGGCGGAGCTGTCGGACGCGCGCAGCGCGCCGGTTTCGGTGTCGCTCAACCTTCTGGACTCGGTACACGAGCGGTGGAGCCTTCTCCTGAAGTCGCTTGCGCCCGCGGATTTCGCGCGCACGTTCCTCCATCCCGAGAGCGGTCCGCAGACGCTCGATTCCACGCTGCAGCTCTACGCCTGGCACAGCCGGCATCACGTGGCGCACATCACCTCGCTGAGAGAACGCATGGGATGGTAGGCTGGAGAGTTCGGCAGACGAGCTGCTAGGCACGGGAACGCAAGCCAATGGCGCAATACTGGCTTATGAAATCAGAGCCGTCCGTGTACTCGATCGATGACCTGGCACGCGACGGACGCACAGCATGGGATGGCGTCCGCAACTTTCAGGCGCGGAATTTCATGCGGAAGATGAAGGTGGGCGATCTGGTGCTGTTCTATCACAGCAACGCCGACCCACCCGCGGTCGCCGGGATTGCTCGCGTAGTGCGGGAAGCGTATCCGGACGCCTCGTCCTGGAATCCGAAGGCACACTACTACGATCCCGATTCGTCGCCTCAGAATCCCCGCTGGGACATGGTGGATGTCGAGTTCGTCGAGAAGCTTTCCAATCCGGTGCCGCTGAGCACTCTCAAGGACACCTCGGGCCTCGAGAATATGCTGGTCACAAAACGGGGCCGCCTATCCGTCCAGCCGGTGGCCAAGGGTGAGTTCGAGATCGTTAGGAAGCTGGGGCGGAAGAGGTAACCTCCTGTCCATGAGCTGCTAGACCCGTGCGCAGGGCCGAAGTGCCGCATTTCCGCATTATCCGGGATCCGCTGTGGAACACGATCCGGATGGATCCCGTGGCGGCCGGGATCATGGACACGGCCGTGTTTCAGCGGCTGCGCTACATCCGCCAGCTCGGGTTGGCCCACCTGGTTTACCCTGGTGCCACGCACACGCGCTTCGACCACGCACTCGGCGTCTATCACCTGACGGTGACGGCGCTGCGTCTCCTGCGCGAGCGGGACACGGCGCCCCCCGAGGCGTGGGAAGACGAGCCGCTCGTCCCCTATGCGGCTCTGCTGCACGACATCGGGCACTACGCGTACTCGCACGCGCTCGAGGAGCTGGAAGGCGAGCGGGTACCGGGAGACCACGAGGCGCTGAGCGCACGCTTCTTCGCGGACCCGGCGCTGCGCGACGCACTCTTGCCACTGGGCGAAGGAGCTTCTGCCCGCATCCACCTGCTCATTCGGGGTGCGTCGCGTGCGCCGCTGCAGGGACTCGTGAGTGGCAGCCTGGATCTGGACAAGATGGAATATCTGCGGCGCGACGCGATGTTCTGCGGCGTGCCGTACGGTGAGGTGGATGTGGACCGCCTGCTCCAGGGGCTGGTGCTGGTACGCGACCCGATCCACGGCGGGTATGCCGTGGGCGTGCAGGAGAAGGCGGTCAGCGCCCTCGAGTCCCTGCTGTTCGCGAAGTACCAGATGTTCCGGAACGTATACTGGCATCATGCGGTGCGGGCCGCGACGACCCTGTACAAGCGGATCGTCGAGGAGGCGGTGTCCGCGCGGTTGCTCGCGCCGGACGAGCTGGTGGGTCCGACCGACGAGGAACTGCTCTACCAGATCGGCGGCCGCGCCGCGTCGAGCGGTTCGGCGGTCGCCAGGCGGATTCGCGAGCGTTGGCTGCCCGCGCTGCGCGCGCGGCGGCTCCCCAAACGGGCAGCCGAGCTGACCGCGGCCGATCTGGGCGGTCGAACGATCTGCAGCTGGGCGGCGACGGATTCCGCGGAGAAGCGACGCGTCGAGGACACGCTGGCCGACGAGCTTGGGCTCGAGCCAGGCGATGTGATGATCGATTATCCGACCACGCGGGCCATGTTCCACTTGAAGCTGCTGGTCGAGCGCCGAGACGGGGGAGTCGAACGGCTGGGTGAGGCCGGACTGGCCGGACTGATCGATCTGCCGAGGCTCGCCAACGAGCTGTATCACACGGCGAGAGTGCTCAGAGTGTTCACGTTCGAACGCCGGACACTCGAGTCGGACCGCGTGCTGGAGCTGGTTAGCGAGCGGGTGGGCGGGTGAGCGGGTAGCGGGTGAACGCTCAGCACGCCAAATGGTCAACGGGCTGGAGGCAGCCCGATGAGAGGATCAGCACATCTGCGGCAGGCTCACGCAGCCGCCACCTCGCTGGGAGCATCCACTTCCGCATCGCCGATCACCCGAATCGCGATGACGGTCACGTTGTCGGGGGCGCCGTGTTGGTTCGCCTCGCGCATCAGCTCCCGGACCAGCACGGGTGGCGAGGCGTCTGCCAGACGCTCCAGGATCCTCTTCAGCTCCGGGTCAGTCATCGTGGCCGTGAGTCCGTCCGAGCAGAGGAGGAACAGATCGCCGGGCGCAGCGGAGTCCTCGAACACGTCCGGTGTGACGGCCTCCTCGACGCCGAGGGCCTGTAGCAGTACGCTGGAATAGGGGTGCCGCCGGGCCTGATCCGGAGACAATCGTCCCGAGTCCACTTCGAGCTGGACCCAAGTGTGATCGCGGGTCAGCAGCTTCAGGACGTGGTCGCGCATACGGTACGCCCGACTGTCGCCGACGTGCCCGATGATGTAATGGTCGGACCCGGGATCCACCCAGAGCAGGGTCGCCGTGGTGCCCATGCCGCTGCGTTCCGGCTCGCGGTCTGCCTCCGCCAGGATGCGTTGGTTGGCGCGCTGGAGCGCGTCCGCCACCTGGTCTCTCCGCGCGGCACCGGCGCTGCTTTCCCGCAGCGCCGCCACGATCTCCTCGATCGCGATCCCACTCGCGACCTCGCCCGCGGCGTGGCCTCCCATCCCGTCAGCCACCACGTAGATCCCTTCGGCACCGAGCACGGCAAGGGCGTCCTCGTTCCCGGGACGCACCTGACCCGGGTGCGTGCCTCCTGCCCCAACCCATTGACGAATCACGTGTTGATGCCTGCCCTGCCCATCGGTTGCCCGCTGCCCCAGCGGTGAGGTCTGGCACGAATAATGCCAAAACGTAGCAGGGGGAACGAGATGAGACAAAACGGGGAGAGGCAGGACCCGTGGGGCAGCCTGCGGGCTGCGACCCCTCATCTGGAACCCGCCGGCCGGGTGAGGGTTAGCAGTCGGTGTGTTTGGAGGCGATCAGGGCGGCCTATTCGTGAGAAATGTCCGGCGGAGCGGAACGATTGAGCAGGGAGCCCGGTAGTAGGCTCGAGGGCTGGACAAATTGGATGAGAAGGCTCATACTTTATGGCTGTACTCCGTACGGAATCCGAGACCCACGACGATAGATCGAATCGACTCATGGAATCGTCTATGAAGAAGCGACGCGGCCGTCGCTCGCGCTCTCGCAGCCTGGCCCCGTTCGAGGGCGGGGTCGAGGAGCAGAGCGCGCTGGATCAGTATCTTCGTGATGTGAGTCATCACGAGCTGATCACGCCCGACCAGGAGAAGGCGTTGGGGCGTCGTGCGCAGCGTGGTGACGAGCGAGCGATCCAGGAGCTGGCGAAGGCGAACCTGCGCTTCGTGATCAGCGTGGCGAAGAAGTACCAGAACCGGGGTGTTTCGCTGACGGACCTGATTCAGGAGGGCAACGTCGGTCTGGTGACGGCGGCGCGGAAGTTCGATCCGGATCAGGGCGTAAAGTTCATCAGCTACGCGGTCTGGTGGATTCGTCAGGCGATTCTGGCGTCGCTGGCGAATCAGGGACGCAGCGTGCGGGTGCCGCTGAACCGAGCGTCGGATCTGGCGCGGATCTTCCGGGAGCGTGAGCGTCTCAAGCAGCTGCATGGTCGGGAGCCCACGGCGGAGGAGCTGGGTGACGCGACGGAGCTGACGCCGGAATTGGTGCAGTCGCTGCAGACTCTGAACGTAGCGGAGATCCGACTGGATGCGCCGATCGGCGACAGCGAGGACTCGAAGCTAGTGGAGCGCTTCATCACGGACGAGGCCGAGGAGCCGGAGGCCGAGGTGGAGGCCTGGCTTCTGCAGGAGTACGTGCGCGACGCGCTGAAGTTGCTGGAGCCGCGGGACGCGAAGGTGCTGAAGCTGTACTTCGGCCTGGACGGCGAGCGCGAGCACACGCTGGAGGAAATCGGGAACATGCTGGGCGTGACGCGCGAGCGGATCCGGCAGTTGCGGGATCGGGCGCTGCGGCGCCTGCGTGAGGGCGAGATCGGAACCGCCCTCAAGTCGTTTGCCGCGTGATCTTCGGGAAGTTCACATCCTTCCCTGATTCGAGCGCCTCACGGACCGTGAGGCCGGCAGAGGCCGGCCCGGGTCAGTGGGGCGCTCGGTTTTTGGGCGGCTCTGCCCCACCATGCTGACGGGTACGGTCCGGCGCAGCGGCGGCGGTCAGTACGAGGTCGCGCTCGAGGACGGGCGCGTGGTTCTTGCATCGCTGCGGGGCCGCCTGAAGCACGGCGGCGACGCGCAGGGTCGGGTGGTGATCGGGGACCGCGTCGTGGTGGCCGATCAGGGTGACGGCACCGTGACGGTCGAACGCGTCCTCGCGCGTGGGAGTGCGGTGGTGCGTAGGGGTCCAGGCGGTCGGCATCCCAAGCTGATCGCGGCGAACCTGGACCGCCTGGTCGTAGTCGTGGCGGCCCGATCGCCGGATCCGACGCCCGGGATCGTAGACCGACTCCTCGCCGTGGGCGCAGTCAATGATGTGGACACGGTGCTGGTCGTGAACAAGATGGATCTGGTGGACGCGGGGATCGTGCGGGAGGCGTTCGGTTCATACCGCGCGATCGGGTACGTAGTCCTGTTCACGAGTGCGGTATCCGGTGAGGGGGTGAGCGAGCTACGCGACGCGTTGTGCACGGGGGTAGCGGCGCTAGTGGGCCCGTCGGGCGTCGGCAAGTCTTCGCTTCTGAACGCGATCGAGCCGGGACTCAGGCTGCGGACCAGTGAGCTGTCCCGGAAGACGCAGACTGGCCGACATGCCACCGTGAGCGCGGTGCTCGTCCCCCTGCGGTGCGGAGGGTTCGTAGCGGACACGCCGGGATTCAGCGACGTGGGGGTCTGGGGCGTGGCGCGGGTGGATCTCGGACGCTGCTTCCCGGAGTTCGGCGCCTACCAAACGCAGTGCCGTTTCGGAAGCTCGTGCACGCACACTCATGAACCGGACTGCGGCGTCAAGCAGGCTGTGTCCGGCGGCCGCATTGCCGAGTCACGCTACGAGAGCTACACCCAGCTGCTGACCGAGGCGAGCGGCAATCCATCCTAGCGGGTTAGCGGGTTAGCGGGTTAGCGGCTGAGCGGCTGAGCGGCTAGTCTGCCGTGCCGCACCGCTGGCCAGCTCCGCGCTCGCTCCTGACCCCTGTCACGACGAGCGGCGGTCATTTCTCAGTCCTTCGCATTTACGCGGATGCCGTCGGTGCACGGGACGTGCGAAGCGACAGCGGGGTGACCTGGGGTGCGCCTCCAGCCAGGGGATCTTCGCGGACGGCGACGCGCCAGCGGTAGACGCGCTCGAGGATGTCCGCGTCGAGCACCTCCTGTGGTTTCCCTTGCGCCACGACCTTGCCGCGATGCAGGAGCAGGAGGTGGTCCGCGAAGCGGGCCGCGAGGTTGAGGCTGTGGGTAACGAGCAGGATGGTGATTCCGGTAGCGGCGAAGTCGCGGAGCAGCTCGAAGATCGCCATCTCGTGATGCACGTCGAGGCTAGCGGTCGGCTCGTCGAGCGCCAGACCGCGTGGCTCCTGCGCGAGGGCCCGTGCTATGCGCGCGAGCTGAAGTTCGCCGCCGGAGAGCGTCGTCACGGATCGTCGCGCCAGCTCCGAAATCTCGCAGCGCTCGAGGGCGCGGTCGATGGCCTGCCGGTCCACGTCCCCCTCCGCGCGAAGCGGTCCGAGGTGGGGGTAGCGACCCATGGCCACCAGCTCACGCACGGAGAGCGGAAAGGCGACGCTCTCGTTCTGGGGGACGGCGCCGACGAGTCGAGCGAGGTCGCGCCTGGCCCAACGATCCACGGGAACGCCGTCCACGAGAGCTTCGCCGCCGCTGATGGGCGCGACGCCCAGCAGGGCGCGCATGAGCGTGGACTTGCCCGAGCCGTTCGGTCCGAGCACGGCGCAGAGGCTGTGCGCCGGCGTGCTCAGCGTGACGCTGGAGAGCGCAGGGCCGGCTGACCGCGGGTAGCGAACGGTCAGGTTACGGGTCTCGAAGGTCATCGACTGAGGCCGCGACCCAGGAGCGCGAGAAAGAAGGGCACACCGACGAAGGCGGTGATGACGCCGATGGGCAGTTCGGTCGGCGCCCATACGGTGCGCGCGAGGAGGTCGGCTAGCGTGAGGAAGGCGGCGCCGGCCGCGAATGATGCGGGCAGCAGAACGCGGTGGTCGGATCCCGCGACCATACGAACCGCGTGCGGCACGATGAGTCCCACGAAGCCGATGACTCCGGCCACGGCAACACCCGCGGCCGTGACCAGCGAGGCCACGGCGTAGACGATCCGCTTGATGCGATTCGTGTCCGTGCCGAGATAGCTGGCCGTCTCCTCGCCGATGGCCAGGAGATTGAGGGCCCGCGCGAGGCCCACGAGCACAATGCCGCAGGGTAGCGTGTAAGCGGCCGCGATCAGGACCGTGCTCCAGCCGGCGCCCGCCAAGCTGCCCATCATCCAGAGAACGGCGGACCGGACGGCGGCAGCCTCGGAGACGGAGAGAACGAGCATGATGCACGCGTTGAAGAAAGCGGCGACCACCACGCCGGCCAGCAGGAGCACGCGCACGTCCAGAGTGGGCGCCGCCGCGGCCGCAATCCGGAACACGAGCACGACGGCGAGCAGCGCGCCGGCGAGCGCCATGAGCGGGAGGGCCCAGGACCCGGCCGAGGCGGCACCGGCGGCGATCGCGATCACGGCCCCGACGGCGGCACCGCCTGATACGCCGAGGATATACGGCTCGGCGAGAGGGTTGCGCAGCAGTGCCTGGAATGCGGCTCCCGCGAGCGCGAGGCCGCCCCCGACGAAGCTGGCCAGGAGCGCACGAGGCAGGCGCAGATCGCGAACGATCGTACGCGTAGTCTCATCACCTTGCCCCGCGAGCGCGGCGAGCACGTCCGTGGTGCCATACGGGACGGCGCCGAACCGGACGCTCAGGATGATGGCACCGACGACGACTGCGAGCAGGAGGCCAGTGACCATGCTGCGGGTCACGGAAACGCCTGGGGATGAAGGATGCGGGCCAGCTGTCGCGCGGCCGAGGCCAGGTCAGGGGTCGGGCGGTGGAAGAGATCGCTAGAAACGCGTGCGACGCGACCCCGGGCGGGCGAAGCGACGACAGCCTCCTGCGGAGCGACGATGAAGTCGGGCTGTCGGACCAGCAGCTCCTCCGTGCTGATCGCGGGATAGGGAAGCTCGACGTCGCCAAACACATTGGTACCGCCCGCGATATTGATGAGCTCGTCGATGAAAGTCCCGGGCCCCGCCACGCGCGGAGGCTCGCCGCCGATCACGTAGGCGACGCGCGGCCGCGGGCGCCCGGCGACGGCTTGCCGCACGGCCGCTATGGCGCTGTCCATCTCGTGGATCAGCGAGTCTGCGGCTTGCTGTCGAGCCAGGAGCATGCCGAGCGCGCGGACAATGGTCCGGATGTCCTCGATGCGCTCGGGCTTGATCGCGAAGTGGCGGACTGCGTGCGCGTCCAGGTTGGACGCGGTGGCGCGGTCCGTGGCCGCCGCGAAGCGGATGACCAGATCGGGCTCGAGCGCGAGAATGCGCTCGATGCTCGGGCTGAGCCCGCCGCCGACGGAAGGGACGGCGGCGAGGGACGGTTGCGAATCGAAGTCGGTGCGACCCACGAGGAGGCGGCCGGCTCCCAGCCGTTCGATGATCTCGGTGGCGGCGGGGACGAGAGAGATGACTCGGGCCGCGGGCGCGGCGACGTCGGGGACTCGGCCTTCGGCGTCGACCAGAGTGGCGACGGCGGCAGCTTCGGGTTGCTGCGAAGGCTTGCGAGCGCCCGGACGCTCATCGGTACATGCACCGACGATGGCGATACACGCGGCTGCCACCGCGAGGGCGTGCACAGACGCTCGATTGTCGCGAGCGTGGGGCCGAATTCTGACCCGTGGCTTTAGTGCTCCCGGCCGGAAATACGGTCGCATTCGACCGCCGCTGCATTCCGCCTCGCTGTGTTGCGCCTCGTCACAGTAGCACAAGGCTATTCCTC
>JACQVC010000200.1 GCA_016209995.1 Gemmatimonadota bacterium | reverse complement strand
GGACGAACTCCTCGTTCCCCACGTGGACCGTGTGGCCCGCGTTGGCGCCTCCCTGGTAGCGCGCGATGACGTCGACGCGCTCGGCCAGCACATCGACGATCTTCCCCTTCCCCTCGTCGCCCCACTGGCAACCCACGACGACGGTGCAGCGCTGCGAACCCATGACCCTCATCGGCGAGAGCCCGGCCGAAGTGCGACGGCCAGGCAAGGCGTGAAAAAAGCCCGTCCCCGCTCGGGGGATGGGCTTGACCAACTCCTGAATCCTTTGTGAAAAGCTAGGCGAGTCTCCCACGGGTGTCAAGCCAATCTAGCGGCCGTCTTGCCGTTGCCCGCCGACTCCCGCGCCTGGTATCTTTGACCGGTTGATTCCATGCACGGTTAGCTTCATCCCGACCCCCAAGATCACAAGAACCGCGTGTCCACAAACCGGCAATGATGGATCCCGGTCCCGAGGCAGCGTGGAGCCAGGCTTCGCGCCGCCAGCGTGATTCCGTAGAGGGCGCGGTCATCCTGGTGGTGGACGACAGCGCGTTGAACCGGCAGATCCTCGATGATCAGCTGCGGGGTGAGGGGTTCATCGTGGTCCAGGCGTCGAATGGCCAGGAAGCGCTCGAGTACGTCGAGCGGCTGCCACCCGACGTGATCCTGTTGGACGCCATGATGCCGGGAATCGATGGCTTCGAAGTGGCGCGACGCTTGAAGGCCCACGCTCAGACTCGGCTCATTCCGATCATCATGATCACGGCGCTCACGGACCAGAGTCACAAGATCCTGAGTATCGAGGCCGGGGCCGATCATTTCATCTCGAAGCCGTTCGATCGCGCCGAGGTACGGGCGCGCGTGCACGCGGTGTTGCGTCTCAAACGTTTGACGGACGAGCTGGAGAGCGCCGAGAACATCATCTTCGCGTTGGCCAGGGCGGTGCGCGCGAAGGACGTGGGCACCGAGGCGCACACCATGCGCGTCACCGCTCTCGCTCTCGAGATGGGCCAGCGGCTCAGCGTCTCGCCGGACGAGCTGGAAGACCTGGAGAAGGCCAGCATCCTTCACGACATCGGGAAGATCGCCATACCCGATGCCGTTCTGAACAAACCGGGCCCGCTCAACGAGGCCGAGTGGGACCTGATGAAGAAACACACGCTCAAGGGAGTCGAGATTTGCCGGCCGCTGCGCGCGCTACGTGGCTCGCTCCCGATCATCCGTTGGCACCACGAGCGGCTGGACGGCTCTGGCTATCCGGACGGACTGATCGGCGATCAAATACCGGTCACGGCACGCATCATGGCCGTCGTGGATATCTACGACGCCCTGGAGTCGCGGCGACCCTACAAGCCGCCGTTCTCGCGCGAGAAGTGCATCAGTGTGCTGCGCGAGGGAGTCGAGAACGGCTGGTGGGATGGGCGGGTTGTGGAGGCGCTGGTCTCGGTCCTGCGTCAGCGCGACGCGACCGCGGAGTCCGCGACCCCGGCCCCGCTCAGCCAACCACTGAGGCGGGGCGGCTGACGCCCGGACGCGCCAACCCTGCCGCTTCCAGAATCCTTTTTACGTCCGCGCGCGCTCGTAGGTCCAGCGGCGCCAGCGGCGGGCGAGGCCGGCCGCCGGTGAAGCCGAGCAGATCGAGCGCCGCCTTGATCCCCGGCACTCCGAGCGTGCTCACGATCCGCTGATGCACGGGGGCCATCCGCTCTTGCAGCGCGCCCGCCTCGGCATTTCGGCCCGCCCGGTGCGCCGACCAGATCGCGGCGTATTCGCCGGCTGCCAGGAGAGCCGCCGCCAGGATACCGCCCGTCGCACCGACCGCGAGCCCGGCATAGAAGTGAGCGCCACTTCCGACCAGCACCTGAAAGCCAGGGCGCACCTGGGCGAGCAGCGCGCCCACGAGCGTGAGATCGCCACGCGAGTCCTTGATCCCGACGATGTTGGGGTGCGTGGATAGATCCGCCACGAGCCCGGCCGCGAGCTCCAGCGTGCTCAGCCGCGGCGGCACCTGATACAAGATGACCGGCACCGGAGAGGCCTCCGCGATGGCGCGATAGTGGTCGCGGAGAGCCCCGGGCGTCATATCTCCGCGGTAGTACGCCGGAGGCTGAACCAGCACCGCGTCGGCACCCGCTTCCGCGGCGCCGCGCGTGAGCCGTATCGTTCCCCGCGTCGACTCCAGACCCGTGCCCGCGACGAGCAGGCGACCAGCGTCGACCAGCTCGCGCGCGAACCGCACGAGCCCCAGCCGCTCACTCTCATCGAGGAACACGGACTCGCCTGTCGAGCCGCTCGTCACGATCCCACGCACCGGCTCCTCCAACCAGCGCCGCAGGTTCGCGCGCAGCGCGACGTAGTCGAGATCACCCGTCACGGGATCGAACGGGGTCGTCACCGGCAGCAGCACGCCACTCAGGTCGATCAACGCAGCCTCCTCCTTGCACTGGTCAGGACTAGCGGGTCAGCAGTCAGCGGGTCAGTCGCAACCTCACTTCCCCACACCAGGACCGCGGCTTCTGCGAAGAATAGGTGCGAGGCCGGGCGGTGCCCGCTGCCCGCGCAGCGCTGACCCGCTGAATTACGATCCAAACCTTCCCGACATCGCCGACCCCGCCTGTCCGCCGCTACCCGCCAGCATGGTCATCTTGAGCTCGAAGTCGCTCGGCTTGTTCGCGGCCGCCTTGCCGACCTCGAAGTCCACGCGTCCGCTGTTGACGAGGTCCATGAGATGCTGGTCGAACGTCTGAGACCCGTACTGCGTGTGTCCCTCCTCGATCAGCTCGTAGATTTCATCCGTGCGCGCTGGGTCCTTGATGCAGTCGCGGATCGTGGGGGTCACGATCATCACCTCGCACGCGACCACGCGCCCCTTGCCGGTCTTGAGCGGCAGGAGGCGCTGACTGATCACGGCCTGCAGCGACTCCGAGAGCCGGATGCGCACCATGCCTTGCTCCTCGACCGGGAACACGGCGACGAGGCGCGAGAGCGTCTGCGTCGCGTTGGTCGTGTGCACGGTCGAGATCACGAGGTGACCCGTTTCCGCCGCCTTGAGCGCCGTGTCGATCGTGACGGTGTCCCGCATCTCGCCGATGAGGATCACATCCGGATCCTGGCGCAGCGCGGCGCGCAGTCCGCTCATGAACGATTCGGTGTCCGTTCCGATGTCGCGCTGCGTGATCGAGCACTTGACGTCGCGGTGGAGGAACTCGATGGGGTTCTCCAGCGTGACGATATGCTTGTTCATGACCTGGTTCATATGCCCGATCATGGCCGCCATGGTCGAGCTCTTGCCTGAACCCGTGACGCCGGTGACGAGGATCATCCCGCGCTCGCTCTCGGCAATGGTCTTCAGGACGGGGGGAAGCTTGAGGTCGTCGAAGCTCGGCACTTCGATGGGAATCACGCGCAGCACGATCATGAAGCTGCCCCGCTGGCGCAGGATGTTCACGCGGAAGCGTCCGAGCCCCGGGATCCCCCACGAGCAGTCGTAGTCGAGAAGCTCGTCGACGCGCTGCCGATCGCGGTCGTGAGGGATGAGCTTCAGCGCGAGCTGCCGAACCTGCTCGTCGGTCAGCCGCTGCTGGGTGACGGGCCGGAGCGTGCCGTGAATGCGCGCCCGGACGAAATCCCCAGCCTTGATGTGCAGGTCGCTGGCACCCTGTTCGATCGCACTCTTGAAAATGTCGAGCATCGCTTCCTCTATCGAATGAGTTTCGCGGCGCGTCGGCGAGCGACAAAGATAAGAGACCGGAACAGCCGGGACCATGCCGGCTCGAGCCTCGCCGGCCCCTACCCTTATCCCCACGCAACCTTCGTTGCGTGGGGGCCCCTACTCGATCACCACGCTGCGGACGCCGACTAGCTCGATGAGGTCCGGGAGCAGTTCGTGCACGCGGCTCTCCG
>JACQVC010000185.1 GCA_016209995.1 Gemmatimonadota bacterium | reverse complement strand
GCGGTGGCGAATTCGCTGCCGAACCTGGAGATCGAGGCCGATGACGTGAAGTGCTCGCACGCGGCGACGGTCGGACACCTGGAGGAGGAGGTGTTCTTCTATCTGCTAAGCCGGGGGATACCGCGGGAAACGGCCCAGCGACTGATCGTGCTCGGGTTCCTGGGCGATGTGCTGACTCGCCTGTCGCTCCCCGGCGTGGTCGAGAAAGTGACGCGCAAGATTGAGGAGAAGCTGAGGAGTGGCTGAGTGGATCCGAGCCTGTGGTCTCGATGATTGTCCGCCGGGGAAGCTCCTGGGCGTGCGCTCCGGCGACCGGGCGATCTGTGTGGCCAACGCGGACGGCGTGTTCTATGCCTTCGAGGATCGCTGCTCGCACCAGGAATTCCCGCTGTCCGAGGGTGGGCTCGAGGACGGCACGCTGGAGTGCGCGTTCCACGGCGCGCGTTTCGACCTCGAGAGCGGTCGGCCCGTCGCGCTCCCGGCCATCCGTCCGGTCAAGAAATATCCGGTCGAGGTGCGGGATGGAGGGGTTTACGTCGAGGTATGAGCGACGCGTTGGGTCCACGGCCAGCAGGTCGCGTCAGCCTGCTGACTCAGGCATGAGGCAGTGGTCATGACTCCTGTCACCACAGCAGTCGCGGCGACCGCGCTCGACATAGGGGCCGTGCGCGCGGACTTCCTGGTGCTCCAGCAGGAAGTGAACGGATTCCCACTGGTCTACCTGGACAACGCGGCCACGAGCCAGAAGCCCGCGGTCGTGATCCGCGCGCTGGCCGACTTCTATCGCCGCGACAACGCAAACGTGCACCGCGGCATTCACGAGCTGTCCCGGCGCTCGACCGAGGCGTACGAGGCGGCCCGCGCCAGCATGGCCCGCTGGCTGGGCGCGCCGGCTCCGGCGGAGATCGTGTTCACGCGCGGCACGACCGAAGCCATCAATCTGGTCGCCAGCGCCTGGGGTTACGCGAACGTCAGCGAGGGCGATGAGATCGTGCTCACGGTCCTCGAGCACCACTCGAACATCGTGCCCTGGCAGCTGCTCGCGGGGCGCACAGGTGCGCGACTGCGCTATCTGGACATCGACGACGACGGGCGCCTACGGATCGATCAGCTCGGTCAGCTCCTGACCCCGCGGACCAAGATCGTCTGCGTGAACCACGTCTCGAACTCGCTGGGAACGATCAACCCGGTGAGGGAGATCGCGCGCCGCGCGCACGACGCGGGTGCTCTGCTCCTGGTGGATGGCGCGCAGGCCGCCCTGCACGTGCCCGTGAACGTTACGGAGCTGGGTTGCGATTTCTACGCGTGCTCGGCCCACAAGATGTGCGGGCCCACCGGGCTGGGCGCGCTCTGGGCTCGGCGCGAGATCCTGGAAGCCATGCCTCCCTATCAGGGCGGCGGCGAGATGATCTCCGTGGTCGAGAAGGAGTACAGCACCTGGGCGGCCGTGCCCCACAAGTTCGAGGCCGGCACGCCGAACTTCGCGGACACCGCGGCGCTCACCGCGGCCATCGAGTATCTGGAGGGAATCGGCCGGGATGTCATCCGGCACCACGAGCACGACCTCGTGCGGTACGCCATGGAACGGCTGCGCGAGCTGCCCGGCATCCGCATCTACGGTCCGAGCAACCCCGAGCAGCGCGCGGGCGCGATCTCCTTCACGCTCCAGGATGCCCACCCGCACGACATCGCCACCATCCTCGACCATCGGGGGATCGCCATCCGCGCCGGCCATCACTGCACGCAGCTGGTCATGAAGCGCTACGGCATCGCGGCCACGGCGCGCGCTTCCTTCGCGTTCTACAACACGCGGGAGGATGCGGACAGCTTGGTGGAAGGGCTGGGCGAGGTGGTGAAGATCTTCGGTAGCTGATCCCCCAAACGAAACCGCCCCCGGCTCGTCGCCGGGAGCGGCCTCGCACTTCTTGCTGCCGGGCGTCTAGCGGCCCAAGCGCGTGACGTTCTGCGCCGCGGGACCCTTCGGCCCCTCGACCACGTCGAACTCGACTCGCTCGCCCTCGGTCAGGGTCTTGAACCCCTCACCCTGGATCGCGGAGTGATGCACGAAGCAATCCTTTCCTCCGTTCTCCGGCGTGATGAAACCGAAGCCCTTCGAGTCGTTGAACCACTTGACGCTTCCCTTGGCACGCATACTACTCTCCTGTGTGAATGACCATCGGGTAGGGACTTTGAGTCTCGCCCGACATTTGATTCGCGGGCCCCTAGTCCCCCCGCGTGGGCTCCCGTCCTCCCGCTTCTGCGGGACGTGTGTTGCGTCCGCGCCTCACGGAAGGTCGAAGAACAAAAACGGGATCCAGGGTTCCGCCCCAGATCCCTTCATCGTTCACTGGTGCTGCCCGCCAGGGCCCTGCCCGGGCGGTTAACCACCATACACGGTAGTGACATCGGGCGTCAGCGTCAAGTGGAAAGTTGGGGTCGGCTGGGCCCCGCCCCCCCTGCGGCGGCCGCCTCAGAGGGGGGACACGCGCGGCGGGCTGCGGGACCTGGCGGGAGGCACGGCGGCCGGGCGTGCGGCCGCGTGTGACCGCGGTCAAGTGGGGCCACTCGGGCCGGCCGTGCGGCGGGCCTTGCGACCACCCCGGATCATGCGTTACCTCTTCACCATGACCACGGAAACTCCGCCGCTGGCTTCTCTTTACCAGCAGCTCATCCTCGACCACTACCGCCACCCCCGCAACAAGGGCGAGCTGGATCCCAGCTCCGTCGACGTGCACGTGTACAACCCGGTGTGCGGGGACGAGGTGCGCCTACAGATGCTGATCGAGGACGACCGTATCGCGGAGGTCAAGTTCCGCGGTCAGGGCTGCTCGATCTCGCAGGCCGCGGTGTCCATCATGACCCATCTCCTGAAGGGAAAAAGCCTTGCGGACGCGGAGGCGCTCGCGGATCGTTTTACCCAGATGATGCACGGAGAAGCGGATGCCGCGAAGGACAAGAACCTCGGCGACCTGCGCGCGCTGCAAGGAGTTAGCAAGTTTCCCGTGCGGATAAAGTGCGCGCTGCTGGGGTTCGACGCCCTGAGACAGGCGGTGGAGCAGGTACGGCGGACGGCAGGCTGAGTCTCCGCCCGACTCATGAGCGAGCCCCTCCCGACGTCGACAGCGAGCGCGCAACATACCCCGGCCGCCCCTTTCCGCACACATTCCGGGACTCCGACCCAGGCGTCCGCCGCTCACCACCTCGCCGCAATCACGGCTCTCGCCGATCGCTACCTGCGAGCCTACTTCGAGGCGTTTCCCCAGGAGGCCACGTTCGCCGGGGTAGCCGACGCTCCTCACGACCGACTCCCGGATGTTTCGCTCACCGCCCGCGCCCATTGGGAGGCGACGGAGGATGCGCTACTCGCTGAACTCGAGACGATAGGCCCGAGCTCGCACACACCCAGTGAAGCTGCCGGCGTTGCGTACAGTCTCCTGTGTGAGCTGCTGCTCAAGTCCCGCGCCTGGCGCACAGGCCGGGCCGAGCTTTGGAATGTATCCCCCACGTGGACGGGCTGGCCTTCGGTCATGGCACAGCTCGCCCGCGTACAGCCGGTGGATACGCCCGCCCAACGTGACGCAGCGCTCCGTCGCTTCGGTGAGCTGCCCGGCTACATCGCGCAGGAAGTTGCGAACCTGCGCGAGGGACTGAGCCAGGGCTACTCTGCGCCCAAGTGCATCGTGCGGGCCGTAATCCGGCAGATCGACGCTCTCCTCGCCGCCCCGCTCCAGGACTCACCGATCGTGGCCATGGCGCGCCGCACGGATGGCGACTTCCGCGCCCGTTTGGAGCGGCTCGAGCGCGACAGCATCCGGTCGGCCGCTGTCGTCTATCGTGACTTTCTGCGCGACGAGTACCTGCCAGCCGCTCGCGAGGCGGTCGGCATTTCGGCCAACCCGAACGGCGAGGCGGCGTATCGCGGGGCGGTTCGCTATTACGCCACGGTCGACGTGTCGCCCCAAGAGATTCATGACACCGGACTGGCGGAGATCGAGAGGATCCGCGCCGAGATGGCGGCGCTGGCGCGAGCCTCGTTCGCGCCAGCGGACGTTGCCACGCTGCTGCGCCGCCTGACCTCGGACCGGCGCTATCTGCTTTCGAGTCGCGAGGAGATGCTGTGGGTCGCACGGGGCGCGGTAGAGCGCGCCGCTCGGGCCATGCCCCGGTGGTTCGGACAGTTGCCGCGGGCCGCAGTGGTCGTCGAGTCCGTGCCGGCCTTTCAGGAGGAATCGGCCCCCGGCGGCTTCTACACGAGCCCGGCAGAGGACGGCAGCAGGCCTGGTATCTACTCGATCAATCTGCGGAACGCGCAGCAACAATCGCGGGCCGGCCTGGAGGCCACGGCCTTCCACGAGACGTATCCGGGCCATCACCTGCAGAGCGCGATCGCGCTCGAACGGGACGGCCTGCACCCGCTATCGCGCTACATCTTCCTTTCCGGCTTCGGCGAGGGCTGGGCGCTCTACAGCGAGCGTCTGGCTGACGAGATGGGGCTCTACTCGTCGGACCTGGACCGCATCGGCCTGCTGTCGAACGAGGCGTTACGCGCCGCGCGCCTGGTCGTCGACTCGGGCCTGCACGCGCTGGAGTGGAGCCGCGAACAGGCGATCGACTACATGCTGGTCAACACCGCGGAGTCGCGCCCGGCCGTCGAGGCGGAAGTCGACCGCTACATCGCGGTGCCCGGCCAGGCTACCGCCTACATGCTGGGCAATCTCGAAATCCGCAGGCTGCGCGCGCTCGCCGAGGCCTCGCTCGGAAACGCGTTCGATATCCGTGCGTTCCACGACCGTCTGCTCGAGGATGGGAGCGTGCCGCTGCTGCTGCTGCCGGCGAAGATCGAGCGCTGGCTGGCGTCGCCGCGGTAGGGGCGGCTTGGCCGGACTCCGAAAGGTTGCTGTTGCGAGGCGGAGCTGAGCTAGGAAGCCTGCTCGGCCGGAAGCCACTGCTCGACGAGCGCGCGCTTCTGCTCCGAGTACCAATCCGCGCCACCGATCACGCGATCCCGGATGCGGCCCTCGGGATCGATGAGGAACGTCTCCGGTAAACCAAGCAACTGGAAGGTCTCGAAGACCGCACCGGTGTCGTCGTGCAGGATATCGAAGGTGAGGCCGAACTCCGCGACGAACTGGCGAATCGCCTCGCGCTGGCCGCCGTCGTCCACGCTCACGGCCACGACCCTCAGGCCACGATCGCCGTACGCGTCGTAAAGGCGCTGGATGCTCGGCATCTCCTTCTGGCAGGGCATGCACCAGGTGGCCCACACGTTCAGCAGGACGAGGCTGCCCTCGTAGTCGTCGAGGCTGCGCGTCTCGCCCTCACCGATCACGACACGGGCGGCGAAATCGGGCGCCCTCTCGCCGATCGCGATGGGCGCCGAGCCCTGCCGGAGGCTCACGGCCACGACCAACGTCGCGATTCCTCCGGCGACAATCCCCCCCGCCCAGAGCCATCCCCGCACCCTGGATGCGCGGCCACCTTCGCTGGAGTCCGCCGGACTCGAGGAGCCCTGCATTTGCTCGCTCATTCGCTCTTCCTCAGCGCAGGCTGGCCAGCGCCCGGAGAATGTCCTCGTTCGTGGGCCGGATCCGGTAATTCACCTCGGTGAACCTCCAGCGAACCACGCCGCCCCGGTCCAGGACCAAGGTGGTCGGGTGCGGAATACCGCGGCGGTCATCGGGATTCAAGAGACCGTACCGGTCGATGACCCGGTGGCCCGGATCCGATAGCATCACGAAGTCGGGCGCTTTCCCGTACTCTCTGGCCACCCGGTCCTTCATTCTCTGGAGGTCCTCCCTCGCATCGATGGAGACCGCCACAATCTCTGTGGTCCGCTTCTGCTCATCGTTCAGCAGGTCTTTCAGCTCACCGAGCTGAGCGGTGCAGTACGGTCACCACCAGCCGCGGTAGAAGACGAGTACGACGTTCCTTCCACCGCGGTAGTCCGAGAGCGTGACCCGGCCTCCAGCCAGCGACTCCAGCGTGAAGTCGGGGGCCAGGTCGCCGACCTTGACCCGCTCGAGATCCGTGGGCGCGAGCCCACGGCCGTCCTTCGGGCCCAAAGCCTGCCCTTGCGCTGCGCGGGCGCCGGCCATTAGGACCACTGCAGCAGCCAACAGAACTCGAGTCCTCATTTTCGCTCCTAACCCTAACTTTCGCCGACCTTAACACTTTCGTCACATATGGAAGCCTGGGACCGCGTCCGATGTTCCCAGGTGACGCCTGAAGAGACATCGACCCGGGCCCGTCGCTTCCCCGGTGCGCACCGTCCCTCGGTAGGCCGCAGTTCGGTCTCGAACCCTCGCGCAATGCGGATCTCAAGAGAACATACCGCGTGATGCAGCCTGTCGGAAAGTGCGTGGAAGAGTCGCTCAGTCTACGGCAGGCGGCCCACCACCTGTTTCACGACCGTGCCGGCCTCGAGCCTCTCGTCTGCCGCGACGTTGTTCAGAAGCGCCAGCGCCTCGACGCTCACCGGCCCCGCGTTGCGCTGCGCGAACTCCGCGAGCGTCATCGCGGCCGACAGCCTGACGACATCCAGCCTCAGGGGCTGCACGTTCAGGGCCGCCGGATCCGTGAGCGGACGGAAGCTCCGCAACGCTCGGTCCGCCGCCAGCTCGTAGCTCGACCAGCGCGTCGCCGCCGCGTACGCCAACAGCTGGTACACGTTGCCACCATGCGCCACGAAGATCACGCTGCCCGCAAGGCGTCCACCTTCCACGGCCGCGAAGAACGTGCCGCCAGCCGCGCGCAAACCGTTGATCTCTCCGGACACCGGGCCGCGCAGCGTGATTCCGTCCTGCAGGAAGAACCGGCGAGCCGCGTCGTCCGGCGACGCGACATCCTCGGCGAGCCTGAGCTGGACAAGGGCATCCTGATTCGGGCTCACGGCGAGCACGGCCTGCTTCTGGTTGTTCGTGGTCCAACCCTGGGGGAAGCTCAGCTGAAAGCGCAGGTCGGGGTGCAGGAATTCGCTCTCGCGGAAGAAGCCCTCGCGCGGGTTCT
>JACQVC010000183.1 GCA_016209995.1 Gemmatimonadota bacterium | reverse complement strand
TCCGCGCGGCTCCGCCGCGTCACGCTTCGGACGATCCGCCATCGCGCTCTGTTTCCTCCACGACACTCCGCACGCGTCCATCCACGACCCGCAGAACGAAGCGGCGGCCCGCGGCAAAATCAGCGGCCCTCCGCAGCACGCGGCCCGCACTATCGAGTGGAACGGCATACCCTCGCCGCAATGTCGAGAGCGGGCTCAGCGCGTCGATCTTCGCCGCGATGCCGGTCAGCCGGTTGCGACGCCGCTCGACGGCGAGCCCACCGGCACGCGCCAGTGCTTGCATCAGGGCGGTCACGTGGGTCCGCCGGCGTTGGACTGCCGCCGTCAGTGATGCGGCGAGTCGGCTGCGCGTCTGCGCGAGCCCGTGGCTCAAGCCGTCGCGGTCGGGTACTACGGACTCGGCGGCGGCCGATGGGGTGGGGGCGCGCACGTCGGCGACGAGGTCCGCGATGGTCACATCCGCCTCGTGGCCGACCGCGGACACGATCGGGACGCGGCTGGCGGCGATCGCTCGCGCGACCGGCTCCTCGTTGAACGCCCAGAGATCTTCCATCGAGCCGCCGCCACGGCCTACGATGATCACGTCCACCAGCTCGCTGTGGCCCAGCACGCGGATCGCGTCCGCGATCTCGACCGCGGCGCCGTCCCCCTGGACGCGAGCGGGACAGACCACAACCCGCGTCCACGGCGCGCGCCGGCCGATAACGGTCAGGATGTCACGAATAGCCGCGCCGGACGGCGAGGTGACAACGCCGACGCCCGAGGGATAGGGTGGCAGCGCCCGCTTGCGCTCGGGAGCGAGCAAGCCCTCCGCCAGGAGCTTCGCGCGCAGACGCTCGAACGCCAGCCGCCACAGCCCTTCCGCTCCCGCTCCCTCGAGGCGCCGCACCAGGAGCTGGTACTCGCCCCGGCGCTCGTAAAGCGTCAGCGCGCCGAACGCGCGCACCCTCATGCCCTCGGCCGGATCGGTTGGAAGCTGGGCGGCATCGCTCTTCCACATCACGCAGCGGATCTGCGCGGACTGATCCTTCAAAGTGAAGTAGCAGTGCTCCGATGGCGCCCGCCGCCAGTTTGTCGCCTCCCCGGCGACCCAGAGAGGCGGGAATCGGCTCTCGAGCAGAATGCGAGCGGCCGCGTTCACCGCGGCAACGCTCCAGACCTGCGGCTCGCCGGGCCGCGCCTCGACCGCGGCGGAATCCGCGGGCGCGCCCGCGCCGGACGCACGGTTCGTCTCGGGCTGCTCCCGGCGCTGCGAATCGAGCAGGTCGCGCCCGAAGGACAGCTGACCTTTCATGCGTGACCTCTGCGGCTCACCGTCAGGACGCCTCGCTGCGCACCGGCGTTACGGACTCCGTGACCAGCAGCCCGGTGGCACGCCACTGTCGCTCAGCGGCGCGCACCGTGTTGTGAAGGAGCATGGCGATGGTCATCGGACCCACCCCACCCGGCACGGGCGAGATGGCGGCCGCGACCTCGCGCACCTCGGCGAACGCCACATCACCGACCACGCGGTACCCCCTCTCGGCGGCAGGATCGTCGACTCGATTCACGCCGACATCGATGACGACCGCGCCCGGCTTGACCATGCCGGCGCGCACCACCTCGGGGCGCCCCGCCGCCACGATCAAGATGTCCGCCAAACGTGTGATCGCCCCCAGGTCACGGGTATGGCTGTGCGCGACCGTAACCGTGGCGTTTCCGCCCCTGCCCTTGCGCAGCAACAGCAACGCCATGGGTCGGCCAACGATGTTGGAGCGTCCGACGACCACGGCATGCTTTCCCGCGGGGTCATGACCCGCGCGCAGGAGCAGCTCGATCACGCCGGCCGGCGTGCACGGGGCCAACACGTCGGGATCACCGGCGGCCAGACGTCCCATGTTCAGGGGGTGGAACCCATCCACGTCCTTACCGGGATCGACCGCCTCTAACACCCTGGGCTCGCGGATCGGAGCGGGAAGCGGAAGCTGCACCAGGATCCCGTGCACCCGCGGGTCCGCATTCAACCCGGCCACGACACCGAGAAGCTCTGCCTCCGCCGTGTCCTCGGGGAGCGTGATCTGGCGCGATTCGAGGCCCACCTCGCCCGCCGCCCGCCCCTTCATGCGCACGTAGATCTCGCTGGCCGGGTTGGTCCCCACCAGCACAGTGGCCAACCCCGGCACGAGTCCCTGCCCCCGCAGCCGCGCGACGCGTTCCGCGATCTCCGCCCGCAGCACACGCGCGGTCTCGGTGCCCGAAATCAGATCGGCCGACACGAGTCGTAGTGCGGGACCGCAAAGTGGGAAACCTGGGTTGTCACCGAAAGGACCACTCAGCGAGCAAAGTCGATAGCGCGGGTCTCCCGGATCACGACCACCTTGATCTGACCCGGGTACTGAAGCTCGCTCTCGATCCGCCGCGCGACCTCCTCGCTGAGCCTGGCCATTTCCGCATCGGTAATGGCCTCGGGCTGAACCATGATGCGGATCTCACGACCCGCCTGGACGGCAAAGCTGCGCTCGACGCCCGGATAGCTCATGGCGATCTCCTCGAGCTTCTCCAGGCGCTTGACGTAGATGTCGAACATCTCGCGGCGAGCTCCGGGCCTGGAGCCACTGATGGCATCCGCGGCCGAGACCAGAAACGTCTCGGGGTAGCGGTGAGGCTCTTCGTCGTGATGCGCCTTGATGGCGTTCAACACCTGGTCGGGCTCGCCACACTTCTTGCTGAGGTGCCACCCCAGCTCGACGTGCGTGCCCTCCTGCTCGTGGGTCAGACCCTTGCCGATGTCGTGTAGCAACCCCATGCGCTTGGCCATCTGCACGTCGAGTCCCATCTCGGCGGCCATGTTCCCGGCCAGCAGCGCCACCTCTTTGGCATGAAGGAACTGGTTCTGTCCATAGGAGGTGCGAAACTTGAGGCGCCCCAGAACCTTGATGACTTCGGGGTGAACGTTGTGGATTCCCAGCTCGTAGAGCAGGCTCTCCGCCGCCTCGATCATGCCCTGGTCCACCTCCTTGCGCGCCTTCGCCACCACGTCTTCGATGCGCCCGGGGTGGATCCGTCCATCCGCTACCAGCTTCTCGAGGGCGAGCCGGGCAACCTCACGACGGACAGGATCGAACGACGATAGGATGACGGCCTCAGGAGTGTCGTCGATGATGACGTCCACGCCCGTGGCCTGCTCGAACGCGCGGATGTTCCGTCCCTCGCGACCGATGATCCGACCCTTCAGCTCGTCGGACGGGAGGGTGACCACGGAGACGGTCATCTCAGCGGTCTGGTCCGACGCGATACGCTGAATCGCGAGAGCCACCACCTTGCGGGCTTCCCGCTCGGCGTTCCGCTGAGCCTCCTCCCGAATCCGCCTGATGGTGTTGGCCGCTTGAGCGCGCGCCTCGTCCTTCAGCTCATCGACGATCTGACGCTTCGCTTCCTGCGCCGTCACACCCGCCAGCTTCTCCAACTCCTCGACCCGCTTGCGCCCCAGCTCCTCCACCTCGCGCACGCGCGCCTCGAGCTTCCTGCTGGCCTCCTCCGACTCGGCCTGGCGCTTCTCCTGCGCCGAATCTCGTTGATCCAGGAGACTCAGCTTGCGGTCGAGGGCCTCCGCCTTCCGGTCCAGCGATTCCGCGCGCTCGACCAGGCGACGCTCGACCTGCTGCATCTCGTCACGCCGGCGAGCCTCCTCCTGGGTCCACGCCTCCCGCGCCTTGTAGGCCTCCTCCCGACCCTTCAGCTCCGCCGCTTGACGAATGGCTTCGGCATCGCGGGCAGCCGCTTCCCGGATCCGCTGGGCCTCCTCGCCCGCCGTTTCACGCGCCCGGCGTTGCCGCGCTCGCTCCAGACTTCGACCGACCAGGAAGGCCAAAACACCGGCGGCTGACGCCGCCAGCAGGGTCACCAGCGCCGTATTCATTTATGCACTCCGGAAACGGGGGCGCTTTGCGCTCCCCGTGGAGGGCGAAAACCACCGATCCAGCCCGCCAACGGGCGCTCGCCCTGCGAGTTGCACAGGGTCGAACAGCCGAACAATAGGAATATCGCGAGATAGGACGCAAGGTGCGGGCCCTGCCACCCGGCCCCAACAAGTGGGTTAGCGGGTTAGCGCGTTAGCGGGTTAGTCACTCACCTCACCGTCACGGCCCTGTGGGTAGACGACCGAGGTTATTGCCGGACGCGCTAACGACCGTCCATCACCTCCTCGACCCGGCGGCGCAGGCCGTCCAGTCGACCCGCCAGGTCAGCGCTCAGGCGCTCCAGTTCCGCGTGCACGCGAAAAAGCTCATCGGTAATGGAAAGCGCTGCCAGGATGGCAGCTTTGTGAGGATCGACCAGGCTGACCCGTTCCTGGACCGCTGCAATGGCCCGGTCCACGTGCTCGGCGCAGGCTCGGGTGTGCTCGGGTTCCGCCTCCGAGCGAATGCTGTGCTCTTCACCAGCGATTCGCACCGTGACCGTGTGCATCCTGGCCGTGTCGTTAGCTCCCATACCACGCCGCTCCTCTCACCGGCTCCCCCCCTCTCCCTCCCCTTTGCTGACCTTCGCTTCGCTACGGTTAGTTAGCTCCCACACCATCCCCCTTCCTTTGCTCCGCCCACCCCTCTCCCCTCCCCTTCGCTGACCTTCGCTTCGCTACGGTTCACCGTTGCTCCTCGAGGAAGCGGATCTTGGCGAGCAGGCGCTCCACGGCCTGCCGCGCGGAATCCAGGCGGCCGCGGAGCTCGTCGTTCTCTTTCTCCAATATGCGCACGCGGGTGAGCAGGTCCTGGGGGTCGACCTCACCACTGGAGAGGCCGCGCATGGTTTCCCTGAGCTGGTTCTTCTCCCGCTCCAGCTCCTGCTCATGGCCGCGCAGCGATTCCATGAGGTCGATAGCACGGCTCACCGCGGATTCGAGGGCAGTCACCGCTACCCAGGTAGGAGCCAGATCGGTGCCGGCGAGGGTAGGTCCGGTTTCAGCGTGCTCGCGGCTCGACACCGAGCTCCTCCCTGAGATGAGAGACGATGGCCCCGGTAGCCCGATCGGCGTCCTCGTCCCTGAGAGTGCGGTCTGGGGCCCGAAACCGCAGACGGAAGGCGAGAGATCGGGTGCGCTCCGGTATTCCGGGTCCGCGATACACGTCAAAGATAGCCACATGGTCAAGGAACTCACCGCCCGCTGCGCGGATCGCCCGTTCGACGCGCACGGCCGCTACCGCATCCGGCGTGACCAGCGCGAGGTCGCGCTCGACGGCAGGAAACGCAGGCAGCGGCTCGAACTTCACGATTCGGGGCGGCGGGGGCGGATCCGGCAACGTGAGCTCGCTCCCCCACACCGGGCCGGCCCAGGGCGGTGCGTCAACGGCCTCTCGTCGGACACGTCCGCCTTCACCGATGACGTGACCACTCACCTGAACGCTCAGTGCGAGATCGCGATCGAAGTATACGTGGTCGCCTGCCCACGGGTGAAGCTCCGCTCCGTAGAAGTGTGCGGGTGCGAGGACCTGCTCGAGCAGAGCGCGCACGTCCCAGAGGTCGATCGTCTCGCCGGGCCCCGACCAGTGCGCGGGCGCGCGCAGCCCTGTCAGCACGATGGCCAGGTGCGTTGCCTCGACCGGCTGCCCGCCAGCCGCGCCGGGGCGGAAGATGGTGCCGATCTCGAAGAGCCGCACATCGCGGAGGCCACGGCCGAAGTTGTGCTCGATCCGCCGCAACAGACCCGGAAGCAGGGCATCCCGCAGGTGACCCTCCTCTGCCGACAAGGGATTCGCGAGCGGCACCAGGCCCGCGCGTCCGGGGACCAAGGCGGCAGTTCGCGCCTCGAGGAGCCCGCAAGCGACCAGCTCGCTGCGCAGCTCTTCCTCACGCTGGAAGCTCGGATCGTCAGAAACGGTCCCCGGCCGGTACGGACGCAGGTCAGCGGGGAAGCGATCGTAGCCGTAGCGGCGCGCCACCTCCTCGATGAGGTCTACTTCGCGAGTCACATCGTAGCTCCGCCACCCCGGAACCGTGACGCGGAGGAAGCCTCGCCGCCCGGGCTTCACCTGGAACCCCAGCGGCTTGAGCTGAGCGCGCACGCTGGACGCGTTGCACTCGATCCCCAGCACCTGGGCAACTCGCTGGGGCCGCAGATCGATGACCACGGGCGAGGCGGGGCGCGGGCACACGTCCGTAGCGGCGGCCGTCGTCTTACCACCGGCCACCGTCACGATCAGGTGAACGACACGCCGCAGGGCCATGGGAAGCCCGGTGGGATCAACACCGCGCTCGAAGCGGTAACTGGCATCCGTGGACAAATCGAGTGCCTTCCGCGTGCGGCGCACCGACTTCGGGTCGAAGAGAGCACACTCGATGAGCACGTTGGTCGTCGTGCTCGATACTTCGGATTCCGAGCCGCCCATGACCCCGGCCACGGCGACGGGCCGCTCGGCGTCGCAGATCGCCAGCATGTCGGGCTCGAGCTTGCGAGCCTGGCCGTCGAGCGTCGTAAGCCCTTCGCCCGCACGCGCTCGCCGGACGACGATCGCGGGGCCGGCCAGGCGGTCGAGATCGAAAGCATGCAGCGGCTGGCCCAGCTCGGAGAGCACGTAGTTGGTCGCATCCACCACGTTGTTGATGGGCCGCGCCCCCACGGCGCGCAGCCGCCCCGCGAGCCATTCCGGCGAAAGAGCGACCTGCACACCTCGAATCACGGCCGCCATGTAGCGCGGGCACAGATCCGCATCGTCGATCCGCACGCTCACGCCGTCCACTTCGCCGATCGTGTCCGCCGCGGCGATCGCGAACGCCGGTGCGCCACCGCGCCGCCGCGACGCGCGACGAGCCTGAGCGCCCGCGGGGAACGGCGGTAGCGTGACGCCGGCGACTCCGCCGTGCGCCAGCTCGCGCGCAATGCCGACGTGCGACAGCAGATCGGGCCGATTCGGCGTCACGTCCACGACGAACCGGTGATCATCGAGAGCCAGCGCCTCGACGAACCGCTCACCCGGCTCGAAGGTGCCGTGCAGCTCGAGGATGCCCCCCTGATCGCGCCCCAGCCCCAGCTCGGCCTCGCTGCACAGCATGCCGTTGGACTCCTCACCGCGGATCCTGGTCTGTTGGATGCGGACCCCGTTGGGGAGCACACCGCCAGCCGGGACGTACGGGTACCACGCTCCCGCGCGCACGTTCGGCGCGCCGCACACGACGCGCACCACCTCCCCACCGGCGCTGACTTCGCAAAGCGTCAGGCGGTCGGCGTTCGGATGGCGGCGCACGGACTCGACGCGCGCGATCAGGATGTCGCCCAACCCCTCGCCAAGGCGTACGATCTCGTCCACGGGGGCGCCGTACATGGTGAGCCGGTCCGCCACCTCCTGCGGACTGTCCCGCAGCTCGGGCGCCAGCGCACGCAGCCAACGGTACGAGATGTTCATCGGAACTGCTCGAGGAACCGGACGTCGTTCTCGTGGAAGAGGCGGATGTCGGGGATCCCATACTTGAGCAAGGCAATCCGATGAGGCCCCATCCCAAAGGCGTAGCCGGTATACCGCTGGGGATCGTAGCCCACGGCCTCGAAGACCGCCGGATCCACCATTCCCGCCCCCATGATCTCCATCCAGCCCGTTCCCTTGCACGCGGCGCACCCGGACCCCCCGCAGATGATGCAGCTCACGTCCACCTCGGCACTCGGTTCCGTGAAGGGGAAGAAGGAGGGGCGAAAGCGCACGCGGGTCTCGGGCCCGAAGAAGCGGTGCGCGAATTCGCCCAGAACGGCTTTCAGGTCCACGAACGTGACGCCTCCGTCCACGGCCAGCCCCTCGATCTGGGAGAAGGCAGGCAGATGGGAGGCGTCCGGCGCGTCGCGACGGTAGACCATTCCCGGAGCCAGAATGCGGATCGGCGGCTGATGCCGCTCCATGACCCGCACCTGCACGGGTGACGTGTGACTGCGCAGGAGGATATTCCCGGACAGGTAGAGCGTGGCCTGCATATCCGCGGCGGGATGATCGAGCGGCGTATTCAGGGCCACGAAGTTGTACCACTCGGTCTCCGCTTCCGGCCCGCGAGCCCGCGTGAAGCCGAGCGATGCGAAGATGCGGCAGATCTCGTCGATCACCCGAGTGACGGGATGCAGCCCACCCACCCAGCGAGCCCGACCTGGTAGCGTCAGATCGTCGGGCCCCTCGCGCGGCCGGCCGGCGAGCGCGGTCAGTTCCGTCGTGCGCCGCTCGAGCGCGTCGCGAATGACATCCCGCACCCGATTCGCTTCGCTTCCGACCCGAGGGCGGATCTCGGGGTCCAGCTCGGCGAGCGCGCGCAGAATCGCGGAGACCTTCCCGTCCTTCCGACCCAGGTAGAGGATCCGCACCTGCTCGAGCGTGTCCGCGTCACCTGCGGTGGCGACAGCGTCCAGCGCCTCGCGCTCCAGAACCGCCAGTCCTTTGAGCAACGACTCGATCATGGCGCGAATGGGACGCGAAGGGGTGCCGCGAAGCCAGGGCAGCCCGCAGCGGGAAGAATCTGACGGTTATTTCGTGACGGGTCGGCTCACTGCGCCCCGAGGCGTGCCTTGGCCCGCACGGCCAGGGCCGCAAACGCGGCCGGCTCGCGGACCGCCAGCTCCGAGAGCGCCTTCCGGTCGAGCTCGATGCCGGCCAGCTTCAGCCCGTTAATGAAGCGGCTGTACGAAAGATCGTGCATCCGAGCCGCCGCATTGATCCGCGCGATCCACAGCCTGCGGAATTCCCGCTTCTTCGTGCGGCGGTGGCGGTACGCATGCTCCCACCCCTTCTCGACCGCGTCCTTCGCCACTCGGTACAGGTTCTTCCGCCCGCCGAAATAGCCTTTGGCGTGCTTGAGCAGCTTCTTCTTGCGCTTCCTGCGCGCTACGGCGTGCGTGGCCCGGGGCATGTATGTTCGCTCCTCAGGTACCGGGAAGCAGGCGCTTCAGGCGTCTCACGTCGGCCGCCGAAACCAAAGTTGCCTTCCGCAGACGCCGCTTCCGCTTCCTGTCCTTCTTGGTGAGGATGTGACTCTTGTTGGCACGGTGGCGCACCAGCTTCCCGCTGCCGCTGCGCTTCAACCGCTTCGCCGCGCCTCTATGTGTTTTCATCTTCGGCATCGTAACCTCCGCCTACCGCTTGCGACCGTACGTCCTGCTATTTTCGCGGCGCCATCACCAGGGTCAGATTCCGACCATCCATCGCGGCGGCCGCCTCGACCTTCCCCACGTCATCCAACACCTCCGCCACCCTCTCGAGGACCTCCACGCCGAACTCAGGATGGGCCATCTGACGACCCCGGAACATCACGGTCACCTTGACCTTGTTCCCTTCCTCGAGGAAGCGCCGGGCATGGCGGCACTTGAACTCGAAGTCGTGCTCCTCGATCCCGGGCCGGAACTTGACCTCCTTGATGTGGATCTGGTGCTGCTTCTTCCTGGCTTCGCGAGCCTTGCGCGCCTGCTCGTACTTGTACTTCCCGTAGTCCATGATGCGGACCACAGGTGGCCGCGCGTCCGGCGCGACCTCGACGAGGTCCAACCCGCGTTGAGTGGCCGAGTTCAGGGCGGTTTCAATGTCCACGATCCCGACCTGCACGCCCTCGTCGTCGATCAGCCGCACGGGACTGATGCGGATCTGTCGGTTGACGCGGACCCTTTGCTCTTTTATGGCGGCGTACCTCCGCGTTACGAGAACTCCGCTTCCGCCCTTCGCCTCCCCTCCCCAGCGGGTCAGCGTGTTAGCGGATCAGCGGGTGAGACCGATCCGCCCGTCCATGCGTAGCAGATCGGCGGAACAACAAAAAACCCGGAATCGTCCGGGTGACCAGGCAAGGCGCTCTATCGCATCACGTGCGATTGGAAACCGCCTCCGCGCTTACCCGGCGGCGCCGCTCCGGAACCCGTGAGCCGGCAGCGCCGAAAGGTGGAGCGGACACAAGCCCGCTCACTTCGTCGAATTGTCGAAGTTCAATAGTGCGCAAACTTCCCGCGTCCGTCAATCCCGCCTACGCTTCCACCCCATTCCAGCGGGTGAGCCTTCAGTGCAGCGCCTTCGTCTCGATGTCTCGCACCACCCGCTCGATGAACGCGTCGCGGTCCATGGTCTCTTGCTTGGTCGCTGCGCCCCGCCGGCGGACGGCGACTGTTCCGGCCGCCGCTTCGCGTTCGCCGATCACAGCCATGTACGGGATCTTGTGCAGCTCGGCATCGCGAATGCGGTAGTTCAGCGTGTCGGCACGGGCATCCAGCGTAGCCCGAACGCGGCCTTGGCGGAGCGCCGCTACCAGCTCGCCCGCGCTGGCCTCCCACGCCTCGGAAACCGGGACCACGCGGACCTGCTCGGGAGACAGCCACACCGGCAGCGCGCCCGTGAAG
>JACQVC010000176.1 GCA_016209995.1 Gemmatimonadota bacterium | reverse complement strand
GCGCTGTCCGGCGTGACCGGGATCCACTTCGAGCGCGAGTTGCGGCGGTTCTATCCGCACGGCGATCTGGCGCAGGGTTTGCTCGGCAGCGTGGATGACCTGGGGATCGGTCGCGGTGGAATCGAGCAGCAATTCGACGATGTCCTGCGCGGCGTTGCCGGTCGCGAGGTCGTCGCTCGTGACGCGGATGGCCGTGCGATTCCCGGTGAGTCGTGGCTGATCCGCCAGCCGCAGCGCGGGAAGGATGTCGTGCTGACGATCGATCTCGAGCTCCAGGAGATCGGGCACCAGGCGCTGAGGGAGGCGATGGCCACGACCGGTGCCGTCGGCGGCGATCTGCTGATCACCGACCCTTCGTCGGGGGAGATCCTCGCGCTCGTGTCCCTCGGGACACAGGGTCGTGGTTCCCTGTCCGCCGTGACCACGCCGTACGAGCCGGGCTCGACGCTCAAGCCGTTCACGGTAGCGGCGCTGCTGACCGATGGCCTCGCAGCGTTGGGGGACAGCGTGAACGCGGAGAACGGCGCCTGGACCGAGGGGCGCCGGACGATCACGGACGTCCATCCCTACGGGACGATCACGCTCGCGGACGCGCTGCGTGTATCCTCGAACATCGGCATCGCCAAGATGGCGGCGCTGCTTCCGCGCGGAAGCCACTACCAGTATCTGCGCGATTTCGGCTTCGGTACGCCCACGGGCGTGCAGCTGCCCGGCGAATCGGCGGGGATTCTGCGGCGCCCCAGCGGCTGGTCCGACTACTCGACGTCCAGTCTGGCCATCGGCTACGAGATTTCGGTGACTCCCATGCAGATGGCCATGGCGTACGGCGCGCTCGCCAACGGCGGTTTGTTGCTCGAGCCGAGAATCGTGCGCGAGGTGCGCGATCCAGCGGGTCGCGCGGAGCTGATCTTCCCGGAGCGCATCGTACGGCGAGTGGTGCCTGCCACCGTGACCGCACGTCTCGTCGACGTTCTGGTCGACGTCGTGGAAGAGGGCACGGCGAGGGCGGCGAGCCTGGCCCACTTCACGGTCGCGGGCAAGACGGGCACGAGCCGGAGCCACAGCGGCGAGGGCTACTACGAGCGCGGGCAGTACCAGGCCTCGTTCGTGGGCTTCTTCCCCGCGGAGGCTCCCCAGCTCGTGGTGTTCGTCAAGCTGGATCGCCCGGAGGGCGCGTACTACGGCGGCCTGACGGCCGCGCCGGTCACGAGAGCGACGCTGGAAGCCGTGCTGGCGGCGAGACAGGGTCCTCTCAACCGGCGGGCGCTGGCCGCCTTCAACCCGCCGCCGGAGCCTCGTGCCGAGTCGGTCCTGCGCTTCGCATCCCGGTCGATTCCGAGCGCGGAGCCTGCCGTGTCCGAACCGCCGGTCTCCGTGTCGCGCCCGCGTGCGGCGGGCGATGAGACGGGCGTGCCGATTCCCGATGTGAGCGGACTCCCCGCGCGCATTGCCGTACGACGTCTGCACGCGCTCGGGCTTCGGGTCGCGTGGCCGGCCGCCGGCACCATCGTGGGCACGATGCCGGCGGCGGGGGAGCCGGCGCGACCGGGCGCGATCGTGCGGCTGCAAGTGAAGGTGGCAGGGCGATGACGGAGCAGAGGATGCCGCTCGTGGGGCTGGCGGACGCGCTTCGCCAGGCGGGGCTCCCCGTGGAGCTGCGTGGCGATCCCGACGTCGTCGTGCGCGGCGTGTCTCACGACAGCCGCACGGTGAGGGCGGGCGACGTATTCCTGGCCTGGCGAGGAACGGAACAGGATGGGCATGCGTACGCTGCCGAGGCAGCCCGCGCGGGGGCCGTCGCCCTGGTCGTCGAGCACGAGATTACCGCCGTCGCGCTCCCGCAGGTCGTCGTCGTGGACAGCCGGCGTGCCGCGGCCGTGGTGGCCGACACCTTCTACGGATCGCCCTGGTCGCAGCTCACCATGGTGGGCGTGACCGGTACGAACGGAAAAACCACCACGGTGGCTATCCTGCGCCACGTGTTGGGGGCTCTGGGGGCGGCCGCTTCACTCGGTACGCTCGGTGTCGTGGGACCCGACGGCGAGGTTCGTCCCGGAACCGAGATGCTGACGACGCCCGGACCCGTGGACGCCAGCCGTTGGCTCCGCGCGCTGGCGGATGAGGGGGTCGTGGTCGTGGCCATGGAGGCATCGTCGCACGCGCTCGACCAGCGACGGATCGACGGCGCGCGCTTCGACGCGGGCGTCTACACGAACTTCAGCCGCGATCATCTCGATTACCACGGCACGCTCGAGAGCTACTTCCGCGCGAAGGTACGGCTCATCGAGCTGCTCAAGCCGAACGGCACGGTGGTCGTGAACGCGGACGAGCCGCAGTGGTCACGACTGCCGCTGGAGGGTCGGCGCGTATTGCGGTTCTCGGTCGACGGGCGCGCTGACATCTGGGCCGAGGCGGTCGAAAGCCATGATACCGGTGTGGACTTCAAGCTGCGCGCGGGCCGGGAAGCGGCGGCTGTGCGCCTGCCGCTGGTTGCGCGCCACAACGTCGAGAACGCGCTCGGGGCCGCGGCGGCCGCCCACGTTTGCGGACTCTCCCTTCCGGAGATCGCGCACCGCCTGGGCAGCGTGCCGCAGGTACGCGGCCGGCTCGAGCGTGTCAGCGACTCGCCTTGCCCGATCTTCATCGATTTCGCGCACACGCCGGACGCGCTCGAGAAAGCGCTGACCGCGCTGCGACCTCTGGTTCGTGGTCGACTGATCGTCGTGTTCGGTGCGGGCGGAGATCGGGATGCGGGCAAGCGTCCCGAGATGGGTCGCGTCGTCGCGCGCCTCGCCGATCTGGCGATCGTCACCTCGGACAACCCGAGGACGGAAGATCCCGAGGCGATCATCGATGCCATCGTCGCAGGGATGGAAGGGGTGCCCTACGAGCGGATTGCGGATCGCCGCGTGGCGATCGGCCGGGCTCTGCAAGTGGCTCGTCCCGGCGATCTCGTCCTCCTCGCCGGGAAGGGTCACGAGCGCTACCAGGTGCTCGGCCGTGAGAAGGTGCCGTTCGATGAACGCGAAGTCGTCCGTTCAGAGCTGGCGCGTCGCTGAGAACGACGGTGGACCGCGCGCGACCTGATAGAGGCTCTGACGGGGAGATCTCATGGCGCCGTTTCGGTGGACTGACCGTGAGGTGCGCCGAGCGCTCGGGCTGGCGACGGACGTGGCGAACGTGGGGGTCACGTACGCCCGCGTCAGCACGGACAGTCGCAGCGCGGGGCCGGGACACCTCTTCGTGGCGCTCGTGGGCGAGCGCTTCGACGGTCACGACTTCGTGCCCGAGGCGTTTGAGCGGGGGGCGGCGGGCGCGGTCGTGTCCCGAGACGTGCCGGCCCCCGCGGGGCAGAGGCTCCACCGCGTGCCCAACACGCTCGAGGCGCTGGGCGCTCTGGCGCACCAGCGGCGGTTGGCGCTCTCGGTCCCCGTGGTCGGCATCACGGGAAGCGCGGGCAAGACCACGACGAAAGACCTGGTGCGTGCCGCTCTCTCGGCGCGGTACCGCGTGCACGCGACGGAGGGGAACCTGAACAACCTGGTCGGATTGCCGCTCACGGTGCTGGCCGCGCCGGACGAGACCGAGGTGCTCGTGCTCGAGATGGGCACGAACCAGCCGGGCGAGATCGCGGCCCTGACTCGCATCGCCGAGCCGACGATCGGAGTGGTGACGCGCGTGGCGGAAGGCCACCTCGAGGGTCTGGGCGATCTGGAGGGCGTGTTGCGCGAGAAGCTGGCTCTCATCGACGGACTGCCAGCTGACGGCGTGGCCATCGTTGCGGCAGACCCACCCGTGCTGGCCGAGCGGGCGAGGGCGCTCGCTTCCGGGGTGCGAGTGGCCGGCACGGCCACGCGGGCGGACGCGGAGCTACGCGGCGACGTGGTGGGCATCGATCCGGAGGGACGTCCCACGTTCCGCTGGCGAGGGCGCGAAATCACGTTGCGCTTGCGAGGGCGCCACAGCGTCGACAACGCGCTGCTCGCGCTGGCCGTGGCGGACGCGCTCGGCGTGCCCGAGGCGGAGGCGGCGGCTGGTGTCGCGACCGTCGAGCCGGGACGCATGCGCGGCGAGCTCGTGCGCCTGGGTGGCCTCACGCTCCTCGTCGACTGTTACAACGCGAATCCGGCGAGCGTGGCCGCCGCGCTCGACCTCATGGCCCAGGTACCCTCGAGCGGCAGCCGGGTCGTCGTGCTCGGCACGATGCGCGAGCTGGGTGAGCGAACCGCCGAGCTGCACGAACGGACCTTACGTGACGTGTTCCGGCGGCCCCTGGACCTGATCGTCGCGACCGGAGAGTTCGCCGCCGCGGCCGAACGCACTCCGACCACGGCCACGACCCCGCTGATCGTCGAGGCCGACGTCGCTGCCGCGTATGGGCGCCTGCGGCCGCGGCTGAGGGGTGACGAGCTGGTGCTCCTCAAAGCGTCGCGGGGAGTACGTCTGGAACGACTGATCCCCGAGTTCCGTCGGGATTTCGCGTCGGACTCGCCCGGCAAGAGCGGCAGGGAGGTATAAAGCGTGCTGTACCATCTGCTGCCTCAGTTCAGCGACGTGCACATCGTCTTCAACGTGTTCCGGTACCTGACGTTCCGGGCCGCGGGGGCGGTGGTCACCGCCTTGATTCTCGCGTTCCTGCTCGGTCCCGGCACGATCCGGCGGCTGCGGCTCCTGCGCGTCGGCCAGGTGGTGAGGCAGGAGGGGCCGCCGACGCACCTGGGTAAGGCCGGCACGCCTACCATGGGCGGCGTACTGATCGTGATGGCCGCGTTCACGTCCACGCTGCTGTGGGCGGAGCTGACCAACCGGTACACGATCACCGCGCTTTCGGTGCTGGTCTGGATGGGCGCGCTCGGCTTCCTGGACGATTATCTGAAGGTCGTGCGCCGGCGGCCGGACGGACTGGTGGCCCGGTACAAGTTCCTCGGGCAGGGGATCTTCGGCCTGGCGCTGGGCTTGTTCCTCGTGCTTCACCCGTTCTGGCCGATTCCGCCCAACTGGACGATGGTGCCGTTCCTGGCCGACTGGTACGCGCACTTCTGGATTCCGGCCTACGTCCTGTTCGTCGCCCTGGTCGTCACCGGGACCTCGAACGCGGTCAACTTCACGGACGGGTTGGACGGGCTCGCGGCCGGACTCACGGCGATCGCGGCCAGCACGTTCGGGGTGTTCGCCTACCTGATCGGGCGTGTCGACACGTCGAACTATCTGGGGCTCTTCTACCTCCCGGGCTCCGGCGAGCTGTCGATCTTCGCGGCGGCACTGGCGGGCGCGACGCTCGGGTTCCTGTGGTTCAACTCGCATCCGGCGCAGGTGTTCATGGGCGACACCGGCTCGCTGGCGCTCGGGGGCGCGATCGGCGTGGTCGCCATTCTGCTGAAGGCCGAATTCCTGCTGGTCATTGTCGGCGGCGTCTTCGTGGTCGAGACGCTCTCCGTGATCCTGCAGACGGGCTACTTCAAGTACACGGCGCGAGTGCTGGGCCAAGGGCGTCGCATTTTCCGCATGGCGCCGCTGCACCACCACTTCGAGAAGCTCGGCTGGTCGGAAACCCAGGTCGTCGTGCGGTTCTGGATCCTGGGCATTCTGTTCGCGATGGTCGGTTTCAGCACACTGAAGATCCGTTGAGGAAGGAGGGGCCGATGCCAGGGAACGCAGTGCGCGGCGGGGTCGTCTGGCGGGGAGTCATCGTCTGGCTCCGGGCGGCCGCGCAGCCTGTAGTTGCGGAGCCGGGCGTGACGTGTGGGGCCGGGTCTGGAGGTCAAACGTAGAGCCGGGTTGGAAATCCGTGAGTGAGCGTCTCGAGCTGAAAGGAGAGACCGTTGCGATCATCGGATTGGCGCAGAGCGGAGCGGCGGCGGCGCGCCTCGCGCGGGCGCGCGGAGCCACGATCTATGCGTCCGACCTGCATGCTGATGCCGGTATCGAATCCGTGGCCGCTGAGATCCGCGCCATGGGTGGAGATGCCGAAGTCGGACGTCACGATGTGGCGCGAATCGCCGGAGCCGACACCGTGGTGGTCAGTCCGGGAATCCGGTCGGATGCTCCGGTTCTCGCGCAACTGCGAGAGCGTGGGGTCGAGTGGATTTCCGAGCCTGAGTTCGCTTTTCGGTTCCTCGACTGTCCACTGATCGCCGTGACAGGAACGAACGGGAAGACCACGACATCGATGCTCACGAAGCACCTCTTGTCCAGCGCGGGGATCGACGCCGAGCTGGGCGGGAACGTGGGGGCCAGCCTGGCGCCCGCGCTGTCGACCGTCACGCTGCGGACGCCGCCGCCGCAGTGGGTCGTGGCGGAAGTGAGCTCGTACCAGCTCGCCGCGATCCGCGCGTTCGCGCCGGCCATTGGCGTGGTGACGAACCTGTCACCGCACCATCTCGACCGCTACGCGTCGCTGGCGGCGTACTACGCGGACAAGGCTCGGCTGTTCGAGAACGCGACCCCCGCGAGCCGGTGGGTTCTCAACGCGGATGACCCCGAGGTTCTGCGGCTGCCGGGCGAGGCCCCGGGGCGGCGCTGCCTCTTCGGGATCGAGCGCGAGCCTGATACGGAAGACGCGGCGCTGGTGCGTGACGACCGGATCATCGTGCGGATGGCGGGGCGCGAGCACGTGCTGGTCGAGGAAGGTGATCTCCCCCTGGTGGGGCGGCCCGACATGAATGCCGCGCACAACGTGCCCAACGCGCTCGCGGCCGCGCTGGCGGCGGCGCTCGCCGGCGCCTCGCCGGATCGCAACGCGGAAGGTTTGCTCGGCTTCCGGCCGCTTCCCCACCGCCTCGAGCCGGTCGCGGTACGGAACGGGATCATCTGGATCAACGACTCGAAGGCGACCAGTGTCGCGGCCGCGCGCGTCGGGATCGAGAGCATGACTCGCCCGACCATCGTGATCGTGGGCGGCAAGCATACGGGAGAGAGCTACGGCGAGCTGGGTCCGGCTCTGAAAGCGCATGCGCGTGCGGTCATCGCCTACGGCGCCGCGCGCGCCCAGGTGGAGGCGGACCTGGCCAGGCAGGTGAGGGTCGTGAGCGTGGATGGCCCCTTTCCTGTCGTGGTGGCGGAAGCGGAACGCTGGGCCCGCCCCGGCGACGCGGTTCTGCTGGCGCCCGCGTGCCAGAGCTTCGACATGTTCGCGAACTATGAGGAGCGCGGGCGGCGCTTCGCGGAGCTGGCGCGGAAGGGGGCCGCGTGAGGGCACTGCCGTTGAACGTCGCGCCGCCGCGGCGCGCCGAGTTCCCGGACGCCGGCATCGGTTGGGGATGGGAGCCCGCGGCTTTGCTCGCCGTCGCCGTCCTGCTCGTCTGCTTCGGACTCGTGAATCTCTACAGCGCGAGCTGGGTGCTCGCGCAGCGCGACCAGCTGCCCGACTACTTCTACGTCGTGCGGCAGGTCGAGGGTGCGGCGGCAGGCATCGTGATACTCGTGGTCTGCTCCCGCATTCCGTACTTCTGGTGGCGCGCGCTGTCCTGGCCGTTCCTGGCGGCCGTTTGGCTCCTGTTATTGCTGCTGCTGCTTCCGGGGACGACGCAAATGGCGCCCGAGGTGAACGGTGCGCGACGCTGGCTGACCTTGGGCGTGACGTTCCAGCCGTCCGAGCTCGCGAAGCTTGCCGTGGTGGTCGCCACGGCTGCGCTGGCCGACCGTAAGCGCGCTCGGTTCTCGCAGTTCAGCCGGGGGCTGTTGCCGCTGGCGGTGGTGTGGCTGGCGATCGCTTGGCCCATTGCCCTCGAGCCCAACTTCTCGACGGCCGCCCTCGTGGTCGCGCTCGGTGCCGTGGTGGCCTTCGCGGCGGGCGTCCGTGTGCGGCATTTCGTGGCTCTCGCTGCGGCCCTGGCTCCGTTGGCTCTCGTGAGTCTGGCCGGGGGATATCGGCTGCAGCGAATTCTGGCGTTCCTGAACCCGACCGCGGATCCGAGTGGCGCAGGCTATCAGGTCCGCCAGTCGCTCATCGCGGTGGGCTCCGGGGGAGTGGCGGGTGTCGGGTTCGGCGAGGGGCGGCAGAAGTTCGGTTTTCTACCCGAGCCCCACAACGATTTCCTCTTCGCGATGATCGGCGAAGAGTGGGGTTTCGTGGGGATCACGCTCACCATCGGCTTGTATCTGGCCCTGATCCTCGTGGGCTTCCGCGTAGCGCGCCGGGCACCGGACGGGTTTGGCGAGCTGCTCGCCGTGGGCCTCGTCAGTCTGATCGCGACGTCCGCCGTTCTACACATGGCCGTGGTCCTCGGGCTCGCTCCACCGACGGGTCTCCCGCTCCCCCTGATGTCCTACGGGCGCTCGAACCTGATCGTCTCGCTGATGGCGATCGGGATGCTCATGAGCGTGGGGCACGCGGCGCGGGTTGGGAAGGAAACACGTGGATGAGGAAGGCATCGTGACGATCTTCGCAGGCGGCGGCACCGGCGGGCACCTGTACCCCGCGATGGCGTTGGCTGAGGCGCTGGCGAAGCTGCGCCCTGACGTTCGTCCCTTTTTCGTGGGCGCGCGTCGCGGCATCGAGGCCCGCGTGTGGCCCGCTCGCGGGGTCGAGCACGTGTTGCTGCCCGTGGAGCCGTGGCACCGGGACCGCGTCTGGAGGAATTGGCGCGTGGCTCCGGCCGCGGCGCGATCGCTGGTTCAGGTGGCGGGTCTTTTTCGCCGGCTGAACCCGGCGCTGGTCGTGGTGACCGGCGGGTACGCCGGCGCCATTCCCGGAGCCTGGGCGGTGCGGCGGCGCATCCCGCTGGCACTCCAGGAACAGAACAGCTACCCGGGCATCACCACGCGCGTGCTCAGCCGTCGCGCCCAGCAGATCCACCTGGGCTTCCCGGAGGCCGCGCGACACCTCCCTCGCCGGGCCCGGACCCGCGCGCAGGCCAGTGGGAATCCGGTCCGTCCGCCGCGTTCCATCGATCGAGCCGCCGCGCGTCGCCGCTTCGATCTGGATGCGGCGGCTACGGTCGCCGTCGTGGTGGGGGGAAGCCAGGGCTCGGCGGCCATCAACCGCATTTTTCTCGAGGTGCTGAGGCGTGTAGCAGGCGGCGAGCTGACTCACCCGCCGAATCTCCAGATCCTGTGGGCTACGGGTCCCGCACACTTCGCGCGTGTGACTGCGGAGCTGCCGGCTGCGCTCGCCGGGAGTTGGGTTCGCGCCGTGAGTTACCTCGATGACATGCCCGCCGCGCTCGCGGCCGCGGACTTCGCCGTCAGCCGCGCGGGCGCCATGAGCACGTCCGAGTTTCTGGCCTGGGGCGTACCGGCCATCCTGGTGCCGCTCCCGAGCGCCGCCGGCAACCATCAGGAATGGAACGCCCGCGCGCTCCACGACGCCGGCGCCGCCATCCGGCTCTCGCAGCACGGCCTGGACGGACCCCGTCTCTGGGGCGCCGTCGTGGAGTTGGCTACGGACGTCCGTCGCCGCGAGCACATGGCCGAGCGCGCGCGGCTGAGGAGCCGGCCGGAGGCCGCACACGAGATCGCCCGCAAGCTTGCCGAGCTGCTGCCGAAGGAGCGGGTGAGCGGGTGAGCGCGTGAAACGGTGGTTTGCTCGTCACAACCGTGACGGTCGACAACTTAGTTGCTGAGGGCTGGTTGGTATCCTCGGACGAGGGAGAAGAAAACGACCATGGGTACGGTCGCGCAGCGAACGATTCATGCGCTGGCCCTGGAAGGCGTGATGAGGCGCCATCCCCGGCGTGGTCATGACGTGCCACGCACCAGGGCTACGCTCGATGCATGAACGGCGCCGTACCCATGGCCGTCCCCCTGAGCATGGTACGCCGATCGAGGGTCGGCAAGGTGAGCGACGGACCTGAGCTGCAACAGCCCGATCTGAGGGACCTCGCCCGTCGCGGTCCCGTGCACTTCATGGGGATTGGCGGTGCCGGCATGTGCGCTCTAGCCGAGCTGGTGTTGCGCGGCGGCGGACGCGTGACCGGGTGCGATCTGCGCCCCGGGCCCGCGACCCGCGCGCTCGCAACGCTAGGCGCTCGCGTGGCGGAAGGTCACGATCCTGCGCACGTGACGGATGCGGCCGCACTGGTCGTGACGGCTGCCGTCGCGGCGGATCATCCCGAAATCAAAGCCGCTCAGG
>JACQVC010000174.1 GCA_016209995.1 Gemmatimonadota bacterium | reverse complement strand
GGCCGCACGCGAACCGAAGACGGCCATGCGTGGGGCCACCACTACAACAACTCGGCCGTGTCGCGGGCCCAGGACGACGCGATCTGGGTGGCCAGCAAAGCCATGAACGGCACGGGCACCCAGTGGGTCACGAATCTGTACAACGGGGACTTCTGGAAGCTGCGCGAGCTCGGTGCCCGCTACACGCTGCCGCAGGCGCTGGTCCAGCGGATCGGAGGCGAGCGGGCCTCCCTGTCCTTCTCGGCCCGCAACCTGTGGACGATCTGGGTGGCGCAGAAAGAGATTTACGGGGAACCCATCACCGACCCCGAGTTCGGGAATCCGGCCAATTTTTCCGGGGCGGGCAACTTCCGGGGGCAGCCGCCGACCGTGAACATGAACGTGACGCTGCGCGTCACGTTCTGACAGGACGATAACAGCCATGCGACAGACACAGATTGACCGGGGGAAAAGAGCGGCTCGCGCGCTGATCCTCGGTGCTTTGCTCGCTGCGCTGAGCGCCTGCGACGACCTGCTGGAGGTCGAGCTACCCCACTTGCTGACAGGCAAGGCGATCGAGGGTGTGGGGACGGCTGAAACGCAGCTCAACTCGGCGATCGCGCTCTTCGAGTGCGGGTATACGGCGTTCGGGGTCACGGCGCTCGGCCACGAGGGCCACATGGAATCGATCGCGGGCGTATTCGGCGGCGGCCACGGCTACAGCCTAACCCCCGGCACCGGGGCCTGCGACATCTCGTCGACGAGCGTCAACTACTTCGACCAGATCATGGGCGCGAGGGCTCTGCTCACGACGGCCCCGGCGCGCCTCGTCCCCACGGCGACAGGCGCAAGCAGGGGGGTCTACGACCGGATCCAGGACGAGTGGTCGCTCGGTCCTGCGGAGGAGAGGCTCTCCGCGATCGCCGCGATCTACGTGGCGGCCTCCCTCACCCACATGGGGGAGTTCATGTGCGAGGCGGCCATCGACGGCAGTGAACTCCTCACGCCGCCCGAGGTGCTGAAGCTGGCCGAGACGTGGGTCGGGACGGCGCTCGGCCATATCGATAAATTCGGTGAATTCGCCATGCCGTTCGGCGTCGCGCGCAGCGCCAAGAACATGGCGATCGCTCTGCGGGCACGGATCCGTTGGGCGAACCGCGACCTGGCGGGTGCCGCGGCGGACGCCGCGACCGTGCTGGCCGCGGACCCGAACTTCAGGGCGTTGATCACGCGCGAGCCCGGGTTGACGCGCAGGAACAAGATCTTCCACAACCCGACGGACGTGGGGTTCTCCGGCATGCTCGGCATCAACAACTGGTGGAACCCCGCGATACGACGGCCCAACCCCGTGACTGGCCAGCCGTGGCCGAACCCTATTCCGTTCAACGGGTCCAAGTTCCTGGGCATCATGCCGGACGGACGGACCCTCGAGCCGGGCAACCTCCCGGTCCGCTGGGCGCAGGAGAAGCGGGACGCTGCCGAGAAGGCGATCCCGCTGAACAACACCGCCGTCCCCGACACACGTGTGCCCCACATCTACAAGTCGATCCAGGGTCCGGGGAGACACGAGGTTCCCGCCACGTACAAGTCGGACGACGATGACGTACCGTACATGACCTGGGAAGAGCTGCGGCTCATCCAGGCCGACAGGGAACATCAGCTCGGCAACTTGCAGAAGGCCATCGACCTCGTGAACCTGCTCCGGACCGCCCGCAGCCTACCGCGCATCTCGGGCGCGTACCAGACGGCGCTCCTGGCGGACGCCAAAGAGGTGCGCTACATGCTCCTCGAGGAGAGGCGGCGCGAGTTCTTCAACGAAGCGGGACGATTCTGGTCGACGAAGATCCAGAACACGGACGTGCTCTGGTTCCCGCGGGGCGAGGGACAGACCCCGTTCCAGCGCTACAACCTGCAAGGTGGGGTCCGCCAACTGTTTGCGAGCGACGAGTACGAGCAGAACCCGCACTTCGTGGCCCGGGGCGGGCTGGCGGCTCGCGGCACGGGCTGTAAGGGGCTGCCGGGCAGCCAGGCTCCCTTCATCGCCGGCTGATCAGGAATGGCCCCAAGTCTGCGGGACGTGATAGGGATAGGGGATAGCCGCTGATCCCGGCTATCCCCTATCATCCCAGAGGATACGCGGGTCCCGCATCCGGCAGTTGAGTGAGCTGTTGTTGGTGCAGCCAAACCGGCGTACTCCGAGCCGATCGAAGTAGCTACCCCGCAGGGCCGTCTGCGCAGCGCACCGAGACCGGCCGCCCACCACAAGCGGCGCCGGCACGACGGCGCACCCGCCCATACGGCAACAGTGACGGCCACGAACGTTGCAGCCTGTGGGGCCTGGAGACGTCGCCGGCCGGATGAGGCAGGGACGGATCGGCCGGCACCGTACTCGCGGGTCCGGAGACCCAACGTCGCAACGCCGAGCGACACGTTGCGAACCCGTCGGGGTACGATCATGCTGTCACGCGTTCATCCAGACCACGAGGTCCACTCTATGAGCCGAGCTCATCTTTTCGGTCTACTCATGGGCCTCGTCCTCGCCTTGACCGTCTCGGCCTGCGCGGGTCGGCG
>JACQVC010000011.1 GCA_016209995.1 Gemmatimonadota bacterium | reverse complement strand
CGGGTCACGCAGACGGGGCTGTCGCTGGGGACGCCGCAGTACATGAGCCCGGAGCAGGCGACGGGCGACCGGCAGATCGACGCGCGCAGTGACATCTACTCGCTAGGCGCGGTGGTCTACGAGATGCTGACCGGCGAGCCGCCACACATGGGCACGACGGTGCAGGCGGTCATCGCCCGGGTGCTCACGGAGCGGCCACACACCGTGCGCGCGCAGCGGCCAAGCGTGCCGGATCACGTGGAGGCGGCGGTGCTGCGCGCGCTGGAGAAGCTGCCGGCGGACCGCTTTGCGACGGCCGGCGAGTTCGGCGAAGCGCTGACGGGTGTGCGGCCGGTCACGGTGACACAAGCGGCCACGCCATACGGGACGGGTGTGCAGGAAGCTGGAGTTGGGCGCACGGCCGCGTCGCGGCGCCATCGCGTCCCGGCGATGGTCCCGTGGCTGACCGCAGCCGCGGCCGTAGTCCTTGCGATCGGGACGACGTGGGTTGCGGTGCGTCCGTCCCCTGCGCCCGTCACTCGCTTTGCCGTCACGCTGCCGCCCACCGACGTGCTGTCCATCCTGACCGTGCAGGGCCCAGGGCCGCGGGTGGCTCTGTCCCCCGACGGCCGGACTCTGATCTACGCCGCGACTCGCAACGGCGTGGACCAGCTCTACCGGCGTGCGCTCGATCAGGTCGAGGCTGTGCCCATTCCGGGCACGGAAGGCGGACGCCATCCCTTCTTCTCGCCGGACGGCCAGTGGCTGGGCTTCGTGGCCAACCTCGAGCTGAAGAAGATAGCGCTGGTGGGCGGCCCGCCCATCACGATCTGCGATGTCCCGATAGCGTTCCTGGGCGCGAGCTGGGGCTCGGACGACCGCATCGTGTTCAGCGCGGGCGACCCCAACGTGCTGTTCGTGGTCGCCGGCGCCGGCGGCGACCCCCAGCCGCTCACGACGCTGGAGGCCGACGAGTCCGCTCATCGCTCGCCCTCCGTGCTGCCCGGCGGGAAGGCCGTTCTCTTCACGTCGGCGGCGGGCGGAGGACCACAAATCGTGGCGCTGTCGCTGGAGAGCGGCGAGCGCCGCGTACTGCTCGGAGGGACAACCCCCCGTTATGTATCAACCGGCCATATGCTGTTCTATCGGGACGGATCGGTGTGGGCAGCTCCGTTCGACCGCGGGCGCCTGACCATTACGGGAGAGCCCGTGCCCATCGTCGAAGGCGTGCAGGGGCCCGCCGCCTTGGTCGGTGTCGCTGCGATAGGAGGAGGCGTTCTGGCGGGAACCGCTAGTGCGGAGTTCGACGTCTCCCCAACGGGAGCGTTCGTTTACGAGCCAAGCAGCGGCGGCTCCGGAATCCCGGGACGCACGCTGGTGTGGGTGGATCGCCAGGGCGGGGAGCAGCCGGTCAACGCGCCGCCGCGCGCGTACGTCTACCCCCGCATATCGCCTGATAACGCGCGCCTAGCCCTCGACATCCGCGACCAGGAGAACGACATCTGGGTGTGGGACTTCGCGCGCCAGACGCTGACCCGACTGACCTTCAATCCGGGAACTGATATCGCCCCCGTCTGGACGCCGGACGGGCGGCGCATCGTCTATCAGTCGGCACGCGAAGGCTCCAACAATCTGTACTGGCGACCAGCCGACGGCACAGGGACGGAGGAGCGGCTCACGGAGAGCCCGAACGCGCAGAGCGCCACCTCGTTTTCGCCGGACGGAAGGCAGCTTGTTTTCCGGGACGTGGTCGAGGGATCCGAGGCGATCAGCACGGTGTCGCTGGATGGTGAGCGACGGACGACGCCGCTGGTAAGCACGCCGTTCGTCGACAGGAATGGCGAACTTTCCCCCGACGGTCGCTGGCTCGCGTACGAATCGAACGAGTCAGGCCGTGCCGAGATCTACGTGCGCCCGTTCCCCGACGTGGACCAAGGCCGCTGGCAGATCTCGACCGCTGGGGGCACAAAGCCCCTTTGGGCCCGCAACGGCCGTGAGCTCTTCTATCTAAGCCTCGACGGGCGAATCATGGCCGTGTCGATCGAGGCCGGCCCGACCTTCACCGCCGGGACCCCTGAGCCGCTGCCCATCCGTGGCCCGTACGTTGGGCTTGGGGTAGTGAGCTTGAACCTTCGTCCCTACGACGTCTCGCCGGACGGGCGCCGCTTCCTCCTCATCAGAGAAGGCGAGGTGGGTGGCGACGGGCCGGGCCTCACCCAGCTCGTCGTCGTGCTCAACTGGTTCGAGGAGCTGAAGCGCGTGACGGGGAGGTAAGGAAGCGTGCGGCTGGCGCCGGCGGTCAACCGAGGTCGAGGGCCGAGCGCAGAGCGCGATTCAATTCTTGGATCCGGGCGGGAGAAAGGGAGCCGACGTAGTTCGTCAGGTCGGAGCGTCGCAAGCTGGTCAAATTGTCGCACATGACCCAACTCGCGTGCTTGAGTCCCTCGGCCGCACCTACGGCGACCTGCGTCGTCAAGTCCTCTCCGTGGCTGTAGACCGGAGCACAGATGACGGTGGAGAACCCAGTCTTGAGTAACGCCTGGCGACTCACTACGACAAAGACGCGTGACTCCTTGGTATCGCCGCGAGGCTTCCGCACCCGGTACAGATCACCTCGATGCATCGCGTGACCGATACGATCACTCGTCGTCCCACCACGGAGCCTGGTACTCCAACACGTCCTTTACCTCGGCGTTCAAGCGATCCGCGGCTGCATTGATCCGCTCGATGTCGCGCGCCTGCGCCGCAGCATGCTCTTTCCG
>JACQVC010000187.1 GCA_016209995.1 Gemmatimonadota bacterium | reverse complement strand
GGACGCGCGTCACACAAGCATCGCGGAGCGGCTCGGGTATGAGAATCGTCGGGGGGAAATTCGCCGGCCGCGATCTGACGTCGCCGACCGATTTCCGCGTCCGACCCACCGCCGAGCACGTGCGCGCCGCGTTGCTGGACTGGCTCGGCGCTGACGTCCCGAACGCGCGCGTGCTCGACCTGTTCGCTGGAAGCGGGGCACTGGGGCTGGAGGCGATGTCACGCGGTGCGCGCAACGCGGACTTTGTGGAGATCCGGCCGGCCAGCCTGCATGCCCTGCGTGCCAACGTGGCGGCGCTGCGCCTGCGGAAGCGCACGCGCATCTTCAAGCGCGATGCGCTCCCGTTCGCGGCCCGGCTGACAGCAGACAGCTATGACCTCGCCTTCGCCGATCCGCCCTACGGATCCAGGATGCTTGACCGGTTACTCGAAATCTGGCAGGAGACCCATTTCTCTCGCCTGCTGGCGGTCGAACACGCACGCACGCACGAACTTCCACGCGGATTGTACCGGCGGACGTTCGAGGACAGCGCCGTCACGATCTACAGCCGTTGAGGGGTCGGAGTACGTTGCGTGACGAGGAGTAGTCGCCTGGTCTTCCTTGTCCGCCCAAACCCCGCGTCCTACCTTCCTCCTCGGGCCCAAAAGGCCTTTGGATTTGCCTGTCCCTGCTGAATCAAGATGCGCCCGAGGACCCCACCCAAGGCGCGCGATCCACACGAGCTGAGGCGTCCAGCATGCGGTGGTTGCCTGGTCACCGTGAGCTGTTGTTGCTGTTCCTGCTTGCCGTGCCCCAGGCGGCGGCGGCGGCGCAGGCGGACATCCTGACGGGGCGAGTCACCGACCCTGATGGTGCGCCCGTCGCCGATGCGTACGTCGAGGCGGCCTCGCTCGAGACCGAGATAGTGCGCTGGACCTTCACGCACGCAGATGGCCGCTACCTGGTCTTCTTCCCTGACGGCGACGGCCGGTACGTGCTGCGCGTTGCCTTCATCGGCATGGCCGAGGTTGTGCTCGGGGTCGAGCGGCAGGCGGCCGAGGAGCTGCTGGTCACCGATGTCGTACTCGAGCTGAGCCCGATCCCAATCCCCGGTATCATTGTGAGTGTGGCGGCGGTGCCCGGGCGCGGCGGGACCGCCCAGCAGTCGCGGTCCTTCGGCCCGGCGCTGCTCAGCCGGCTGCCGCTCGCCGACCGAGAGCCCGAGACGCTCGCGCTCTTGGTGGGCGGCGTGACCGGTACCGGCGTCGACTCGGTCAGCGGCCACGCCGGCTTCTCGGTCGGCGGCATGGACAAGGCGCTAAACCAGGTCAAGCTCGACGGCGCCGTCGCCAATGAGCGCGGCGGCAGGGCGCCCGAGGCGGGCGTTCGCTACACGCAGGTCACCACGAGCACCTTTGACGTCGCGCGTGGCGGTTTCGCCGGCGGCCAGGTCACGCAGGGTTCGACACGGGGAGCGAACCGCGCCGCGGGCACGCTCACCTACAGCTTCGACGACAACACGCTGCAGAAGGCATCGCCGACGACGAATGCGTACACGCGGCACAACCTCGGCGGCACGTACGGCGGTCCGCTCGTCGCCAACAAGCTCTTCTACAACCTGTCATTTCAACTCGAGCGCAACGTGAACCGCCGCTTCGCGCTCGCCGCCGACGATCCGCTCGCCGCGCAGCGTTCCGGCGTGAACGTCGACTCGATCACGCGCTTCCTCTCCGTTGTCGGCACGCGCTACGGCCTGCCGATACCCGAGACCGGGCAGTACCACCAGCTCACCGATGACCTGCGGCTCCAGGCGCGCATCGACTGGAACATCACTCCGAGTCAGACGCTGACGGCGCGCTTCAACCAGAACTTCAACCAGCAGGACAGCACCCGCATCAACGCGCTCGATCTCGCGCACCACGGCGGCGAGGGGCAGGGCAACAACCGGTTCGCCGGGCTCGTCTTTTCCTCGAAGTTCGGCGAGCGGTGGACGAACACGTTCAACGCCTCCATCAGCCGGACCCGGACCGAGCTGCGGCCGTTCGTCGAGATTCCGGAGGGACAGGTTCGCGTCACCTCGGACTTCGCGGACGGCACGCGCGGCACGGGCACGCTCATCTTCGGCGGCAATCGCTACATGCAGCCGCAGGCGTACAACCGGGACGTGCAGCTCGTCGAAGAGGTCTCCCTGCTGCTGCCGCTCGGCCGGCACCTGCATCGCCTGAAGCTCGGCGCGTCCCTGCAGCGCGTACGCGATGTAACACGCTCGACAGACGATCTCCTCGGTTTCTTTGCCTTCGGCTCGCTCGCCGACTTAGCGGCCAACCATGCGGAGCGCTATGAGCGCACGCTGAGCGAGCGGCAGGCGGAGACGAGCCGGGTCATCATCGGCGGCTACGTGGGTGACACGTGGCGCATTTCCGAGCCGCTCGAAATCACCTTCGGTGTGCGCTGGGACTACACCGGCCTGGGCGAGGCTCCCGGATACAACCCCGCTGTCGAGGCCGCGTTCGGCCAGCGCACCGACCTCATCCCCGGTGCGTCGGCTCTCAGTCCGCGCGTCGGCGTCAACTATGCGCTCAACGAGAAGGGCCAGCCGGCGAAGGCGG
>JACQVC010000178.1 GCA_016209995.1 Gemmatimonadota bacterium | reverse complement strand
TAAGCTGCTCGCGGTTCGCAAGGCTGCTTTGGGCGCCTCTACACCGGCCAGGAGCTTCCCATGCTGCCCCCTCTGTCCCTGCTCTTACTCGCGACGCTTCAGCACCCCGAGGCGCTGGTCCAGACGGAGTGGCTGTCCGCGCACTTGAACGATGCGGCCGTGAGGATCGTGGACGTTCGCACTCGGGGCTACGAGGACGGCCACATTCCGGGAGCCGTCCTGCTCGCCAACAGTGCGACGCGCGATCCCAGGAATCCGCCCACCTTTCTGCCGTCACAGCGGGAGTTCGAGCAGCTGATGGGTCGGCACGGCATCTCCAATGCCACTCGCGTCATCATCTACGACGACCGCGGAATCAACTCCGCCCGGTTGTGGCTCTTGCTCAACTACTTCGGGCACTCGAGCGTGGCGCTGCTGGATGGTGGCTGGACAAAATGGACCGCCGAAGATAGAGCTGCGTCCCGCGCTGCGCCGACGCCGGGCGTCGTGACGTTCACGGCGAGGCCGAACTCGCGCTGGCTCGCGACCGCACAGGACGTGCTCGCGGCCATCGATCAGCCGGGCGTGAAGATCGTCGATGCGCGCACGCCGGCCGAGATCGAGGGCCGTGACCTGCGCAACATCCGGCGAGGAGGGTTCATCCCGTCGGCCATTCCGGTCTACTGGGAGGATGCCCTCGATCCGGTGACAAAGGCGTTCAAGCCGATAGCGGAGCTGGCGAGACTGTACCGCGATCGCGGAATCGTTCCAGCGGACGAGGTGATCACGTACTGCCAGGTGGCGCTGCGCGCGTCGCACGACGCGTTCGTGTTGCATCTCCTCGGCTACGACAACGTGCGGGTCTACTACGGCTCATGGGAAGAGTGGGGGAACCGGGACGACCTGCCGGTGGCGCGCGTCCCCTAGCCGGTCGTATGCCGTTCGAGGGGGCTACGGCTCCGCCGTCAGCGGATCGATCGGCTCGAGAAAGCGAAAGCGGTGGAAGTCCGTATCACGAGTACAGATCCGCCGGATACCGTGCTCCCGCATCAACACGGCGGTCTCCGTGTCGTGCAGCAGGTTGCCGGCCAACAGAGGTACTTCGCCGACCACCTCCGCCAACACACGGCCATGGCGTTCGGTGGGCACCAGCATCCCCAGGCCGGGCGATTTCTGCAAAGCCACGATGAACCGCAGGGCCTGATCGGCCGTCCACGGACGGCGGAACACCCTGGCGTGCGTGACGACCCGCAGGAACTCGTAACAGATCCCCCACGTCAGATACCAGGCTCCACCCTGCCGTCGCCAACCCTCCAGCATCGCGCGACACCGCTCGTGCTCCGGTGCGCTCGCGTCGGCGGCGTACACCAGCACGTTGGTGTCGACCACGAACACTCAGCGTCCCTCCATGGCCCGGTAGAGCGCCTCGCGGTCGGCGATGTCCACCAGCGCGCCGCCGCCATCGAACGAGGGCAACGGCTCGAAATCGGCCGGCGCCGGCCGGGGCTGGAGCAGCCGTCGCAGCGCGGTCTCGACGAGCTCGGACATGGTCCGCCCGGTGCGTGCGGCTTCGCGCCGCAGCCGCGCCATCACGCTGTCGTCGATATTGAGCGTCGTTTTCATATGGCTAACCATATCTATGGTATGGTAATATGTCAACGGGTCGCTACGGCGCTCGGCCCACTGCTCGGGCAAGCCAGGAACCCGTTGAAGACCATGACCAACGGCGGGCGTTTCGGCTGCGGCGTGCTGATCATCCGCGATACATGGATGCATGGAATGACATCGGGGAGTCATGCCCACGTCGAACAGTTAGACAGCGAGACGGGTGTTGCAGTCGCTTACCTTCCGAGCCCTTCCACGCTCATCACCCAGATGTCCGCCTGGCGATTGTCGATGGTGAAGTACAGGTACGTGCCATCGGTGGCGAACTCGGGGCGGCCGGATGGACGTGTGGGGTCGTCGAACCGCACCAGCGGACGCGGTGTCCCACCCGTGGCCGGGACCGCGAAGTACGCCCGCACTCCGTCCCTGCTCAGCGCGTTGAAGTACATCGTCTGCCCGTCCGGTGACCACGCCTCGAACTGCGGCGCGTACGGTATGTCCCCCAGCCGGAACCCCGTCCGCGCGATCGTGTCCACTCGTAAGCCGCCCACATCACGCATGCGAAGATCACCGGCGGCAATGTACGCCACCCGGGTTCCGTCCGGCGACCACTTCGCAAGGGTCGCGGGCGCGTCGGTCAACCGCTGCGGCGCGCTCCAGCCACCCGCCGAACGCTCCGCCACGTAGATGGATGGCGTTTGCGCTTCCTCTCGGATGGCCCAAAACGCCAGGCGCCTTCCATCCGGTGACCAGTCGGGATAGGCGTCGTGACCGGGATCATCGGTCACCTGCTGCTCCGATCCCCCCGCGGCGGACATCACGAACACGTCACGGTTCCCGTTGCGCCAGGAGTGAAACGCGATCCACTCGCCGTCCGCTGACCAGGCGGGGATGAAGTCGTCGCGGGGGTCGGTGGTCAACTGGATCGGCTCGCCGTTCGGCAACCGCATCTTGTACACGTCCACGTTGCCGCTTCGGTCCGAGTCGAACGCCAACCACTGACCGTCGCGCGACAGGCCCAGCCCCTCGATGTGCTGCGTCCCTCTCGTGATGGGCTCCGCCTGGCGCACCGAGGCGCCACCCGTCTGCGGAATGCGAACTCGCCAGATGTTCGAGGTATTGGTGAACACCGCGTACGCCAAATGGCGCCCATCCGGCGCCAGCCCGATCGTCCCGGCGTTCAGGCCGGTCGTGATTCGCTCCATCTCACCGTCCGCGTCGCCGCCGGGCGCCACGGGGATGCGGTACACGTCGCGACCCCCATCGCGCGTGGACACGAGAAACAGACTGCGGCTGTCAGGACTCCAGGTGGGGCTCATATGCAGAAACCGCCGATCCGTGAGTTGGATCGCGTCACCACCCTCGGCCGGTACCACGAACACTGCGCTCGGCCCAAGATTCCCGAGCAGGTCCACGCCGTAGGCATACTGGAAGTTCCCGGACACGAAAGCG
>JACQVC010000177.1 GCA_016209995.1 Gemmatimonadota bacterium | reverse complement strand
CATGATCCCTGGGGCGTGACACATGAGACATTGATCGCGCCCGGTCAGATCGTGCCGAACCGCCGGTGGCCTCGCCGCTGGTGCCTGGGCACGGAGTCCGCTGATCGGTACGCCGAGCAGGCCGCCGCACAACATGAGACACATTGTCCCTTTCATGGAACCTCCTTTTAGCACTTTTAGCACCTAAACAGCACCCTCAGCACCTGAATAGCAATCCCCGGACCAGCTTTTTCAGCTACCCATCCGCGAGCGTTTGGGGGGTCCAGAGTCGCGATTTGCCGGATTCGCCGGTCCATCCGTGCCCCCGTGGCGCTGCACGCGCTGCGGGGTCGAGCAGCGGCTCCCTCCCGTGGCTCGCTTCTTGCCCCGCTGCCACGTGTCCACGTGGTCGCTCATCGACCGAAGTGAAACGCCGACTTCGCGTTGGCCTGCGGCGTCCACGCTCGAATGCGGAGACGCGGTCATGAACAAGAAGGTCGAGCACGTAGCCAAGAACGGCGCATCCGATAGCGAGGAAGAGATTCTTCGCGAGCTGCTGGAGGTCGATACGCCGCGGCGCCGCGCGCTGGAGGTGATCATTGGAGGTGCGCTCGCCGCGCTGGGCGTAGGAATGGCGATCCCCGTGGTCGGCTACGTGCGGGCACCGGAACGCACAGGCGAGCACGGCGGGACGCGCGTCCAGGTCGCAGAGCTCGCGGAGCTGCCCCCCGGTTCGGCGCTGAAAGTCGCGCTCGACGACCGGCCGGTCCTCGTGCTGAACGTGGACGGCGAGGTCCGGGCGTTCTCCGCGATCTGCACGCATCTGGGCTGCATCGTTCTCTGGGACGATACGGGCCAGTTCATCCACTGTCCGTGTCATGACGGACGGTTCGACACGAATGGGCAGGTGATCTCCGGACCTCCGCCCGCTCCGCTGCCAGCCATTCCGGTGGCGGTTGAAGATGGGCGCGTCTACCTCGGGAGGGCATGAGATGACCGACCGTACGAGCGTGACCTCGGCTGACCTGAATCCTGCGGACTCGGCGGGCGCGGCGGGAATCGCGGCCGGCGGAGTGAGGGGATGGCTGGACGAGCGCTTCGGCCTGGGTGAAGCACTCCTGCGTGCGCTGCGCAAGCCCGTGCCGCGCCATGCGCGTACGTGGTCGTACTGCCTGGGCGGTCTCACCTTTTTTGCGTTTATCGTCCAGGTCGTCACCGGCATCCTGCTGGCCATGTACTACAAGCCGACGCCGGAGAACGCGTACGACAGCGTGCTGTTCGTGATGAACCGCGTGCCGTTCGGCTGGCTCATCCGCAGTATGCACGTTTGGTCCGCGCACCTGATGATCGTGACGCTCTTTGGTCACCTGATCCGCGTGTTGGTGACCGGATCGTACAAGCCTCCTCGCGAGCTGAACTGGGTGGCCGGCATGCTCCTGCTGGTGGTGACGCTAGCCTTCGGGTTCACCGGCTACCTGCTCCCCTGGGACCAGCGGGCGTTCTGGGCGACCGTGGTCGGCACCGAATCTGCGAATTCGGTGCCCGTCGTCGGGCCGGCGATCCTCCACCTCTTGCGCGGTGGCCCGGAGGTGACGGACCTGACGCTGACGCGGTTCTACGCGATCCACGTTCTGGTCCTGCCCGCAGTGATGGTGGTGCTCTTGCTTCTCCATTTCGTGATGATCCGGAGGCAGGGCATCTCGGGTCCGTTGTGAGCAGAGATCCGTCGCGACGCTGAAACCGTGATGAATGTGGAGCGACGACAGGAGTCCTGATGGGCGGGGATTAGAGGGTCAGAGGACTGGAGGTTCTGAGCATTAGAGGATCAGAGATGTCGCGAGTGACGCTGAGGACGGGCGCTCCCCAGTGGTCGCCGGATGAGAAGCCGATCGAAGATCCGATCCCCTTCATTCCGAACCACATCCTGGGCGAGCTGGTGTCCCTGTTGCTCACGTTCGCCGTGCTGATCGTGCTGGCGTCCTTGCTTCCGGCCGGTCTCGAGTCCGAGGCCGACCCGTTGACGACGCCCGAGCACGTCAAGCCAGAGTGGTATTTCCTGGCGGTCTACCAGTTCCTGAAGCTGGTGCCCGAGGTTCTGGGAGTGCTGGCTCCCGTGGTCGCTGGTCTGGCGTTGACGTTACTCCCGTTCCTGGATCGCGAGCCTCGCCGCAATCCACGGCGGCGGCCGCTGGCCATGGCGTTGCTGGCGGCGGCGTTGGTCGCCTGGATCGGCCTCACGATTTGGGGGAAACTGAGCTAGTGCGGGCATGCCCATGAAGACGAGAGCGTTGGCGGTGATCGTCGTGGCGGCGGGATGCGCGGCAGTGGGCCTGGTGCACCCCGCGGGCGCCCAGACTCCTCCCGAGATCCCGCATACCGTGGAGGGGCGGGATGCCTGTCTCGCGTGTCACGGCCCCGGCGGCGGTGCTCCCACGCGCCCGGCCGACCACGAGGGCCGAACCAATGACATGTGCAGGCTGTGCCATCAGCCGGGGGCGGTGGCGGCCGCTCCGAGCCGGGCTCCCGAGGTCGCGGCCCCGCCGGAGCGAGGTGCCGGCACGCCGGAATTCCGTCCGCCCGCCATCCTGCCGGAGCGCGTTCCGCTTCGTGAAGGTCGCACCCGGAGCTGCTACTGGTGCCACAGCTCGTATGGCGGACGGCTCGAGCAGATCGCCCGAGACTGGGAGGCGTCGATCCACGCGGAGCGCGGCATCGGCTGTGAGTTCTGCCACGGCGGCAATCCGAATGCGGCGACCGCCGATGAGGCCATGTCCGGCGCCAGCGGTTGGGCTGGGGTCCCGTCGCGAGAGAGGATTCCCGACCTCTGTGGGTCGTGCCACGCGAACGTGGCCTACATGCGCCAGTTCAACCTGCCCACGGACCAGCTCGCCCGGTATCGAGAGAGCGAGCACGCCAAGCTCCTCGCCCGCGGCGATGACAAGGTTGCCGTCTGCACCGACTGCCACGGCGGCCACCGGATCCTGGCGCCAGACGATCCTGCATCCACGGTCTATACGACCAATGTCCCGCAGACATGCGCCCGCTGCCATGCGAATCCGGAATACATGCGCGGATACGGCATCCCGACGCACCAGTACGCCCTTTACCGGGAAAGCGTGCACGGGAAGGCGCTGCTCGAGAGGAAGGACCGGCGAGCGCCCACATGCGCCACGTGCCACGGAACCCATGGCGCCGCGCCGCCGGGCTTTGCGGAAGTGGCCAACGTGTGCGGGAACTGTCATGGTGCGACGGAGCGGTACTACCTGGCAGGTGCGCATGGTCGGGGCGAGGAGGGGTCCGGCGTCCCCCGGTGCATCACCTGCCACGGCCGCTACGATGTGGGGCCAGCCAGCGATGCGCTCTTCGCCGGCGACGAGCCGGGCCGCTGCACGACCTGCCATGCAGGCGGACCGATCCGCGAGAAAGTGGATTCCATCGCGGGCGCCATTACCCTTGCCGCGCGGCGGCTCGACGAAGCCTCGGCGCGCCTCGATGAGGCGGAGGCGCTGAATCTCATCGTGCGACCCGAGCGCGAGCGGCTCAGGGAGGCGCTCACTGCGCTGATCGAAGCCCGAGCCGTGCAGCACACGGCGGACGCAGCTGAGGTCCGGGAGAAGACCGAGGCCTCGGTCCAGATCAGCGATGCGGTCCAGGCTTCCGGGAGCGCCATGATCGCAGACATGCAGTTCCGCCAGAAGGCCATGGCCGTGGTCGTGGGGTTCCTCACCCTGCTGGCGGGACTGGTGCTGTACACGAAGCTGCAGTACGACCGGGGGCTGCGGGCGGCGCTCCGCAAGCAGCGCGGATAGCGAGCACTCGCCGTCTCGGCAGGCTCGAATCCTCGTCCCCGGTCGCTAGGTCCAGGAAGCGCCGGGACCGGAGCGCCGGGAGTGGGGCTGTGCGGGAGAGGTCTCGGGGGGGAGGGGTCATGCCGCAGCAGGTGACGCGGCTCATCGTGCTCTTTGCCGCCGGCGTCGTCGCGATCCTGGCGGCGAGGCGCTACCTGGTTCCGCCGACGTTCGGCGAGATCGGCCATTATCGCGCGGCCGCTGTGGATTCGATCGTCGCCAGGAAGAAGAAGTACGCGGGGCACCAGGAGTGCGCGCTCTGCCATGACCGGATCGCGGAGACGCGTCTCAGCGGACACCATCGCGGGGTGGCGTGTGAGGTCTGCCATGGTCCGGCGGCCGCTCACGTCGCGACACCGCTGGACGTCAAGCCCACGGCCCCCCGGGAGCGAGGGCTCTGCCCACTCTGTCACGCCTACAATCCCTCGCGCCCCACCGGCTTCCCGCAGATCGATTCCGTAGCGCACAATCCGCTGATTCCGTGCATCGGGTGTCACGATCCTCACCAGCCGGAGCCGCCGATCGTGCCCGAGGAGTGCAGCGCGTGCCATGGACAGATCTCGCGACAGAAGGCCGTGTCGCGGCACGTCAGGCTCCCGTGCACCACGTGTCATGCGACGCCCGAGGAGCACAAGACGCTGCCACGGCGGGCGCGCCCCGAGAAGCCGACGGAACGGGCGTTCTGCGGCGCCTGCCACGCGGAGGACGCGCCGAGCCCGAGCTCGATCCCTCGGATCGATCTGCAGACTCACGGCGAACAGTACCTCTGCTGGGACTGCCATTACCCCCACTACCCTGAGGCGCGCTGATGGCCGGCGACGACGAACTTCGGGGTGCCGGCCCGACGCCGGGGACCGACGACGCTGTGAACCGGCGTGAGTTCCTCGAAGAAGTAATGAAGGCGTGCGGACTCGCGGCACCGGTGCTGCTGGGCGTGGTTAGCTCCCACACCACCCCAGTCCTCCGCTCTCCCACCCTTCATTCCCACCCGTTCGCTGACCTCCGCTTCGCTACGGTTCGCGTGCCCCCGGGCACGGCCCAGGAGAGGCAGGCGGAGGCGTACGATGCCGGCGCGCACCTGTACGCAATGGGCATCGATGTGTCCAAGTGCATCGGCTGCGCGCGCTGCGTCGAGGCCTGCAAGGCCGAGAACGACGTTCCCCGGGAGGCGGACTGCTTCAACACATGGGTCGAACGCTACGTGATCCGCACCGACGGCACCGTCGAGGTGGACAGCCCGGAAGGTGGGCTGGCTGGCTTCTCCCCCGTGGAAGAGAGGGGGATCCGGCGGACGTTCTTCGTGCCCAAGCTGTGTAACCACTGCGAGAACCCACCGTGCGTGCAGGTCTGCCCGGTGGGAGCCACGTTCACGACGCGGGACGGTGTCGTCCTCGTGGACGAGGACTATTGCATCGGCTGCCGCTATTGCATTCAGGCCTGCCCGTACGGCGCGCGGTGGTTCCACCCGGAAAAGCGCGTGGCCGCGAAGTGCACGTTCTGCTATCACCGCGTGGTCCAGGGGCTGGTGCCAGCTTGCGTCGAGGTTTGTCCCACCGGAGCCAGGGTCTTCGGTGAGGTCGAGCGCCCCACGCCTCTGGCCCGCTTCGTGCGCATGAACGAGGTGCAGGTGCTGAAACCTCACCTGAATACGAAGCCCAAGGTCTACTACGCTAGCCTGGACGGGGAGGTGCGCTAGAGTGGTCCTCCACGGAGATTCTGAGGGCCTGCGCGCGCCGCTGCATCGCGCCATGCGGCGTTGCGCCTCCTCGGCGTATCTCGTCTCGATACGCGTCGTCGGCGCGCCTTGCCTGGCGCGCGCATCGACGCGCTCGGCTTTCCTCAAGATCTCCGTGGAGGACCACTAGCCCGTGCAAGGTTACGTCTACCCGAACGAGCTCGAGCTCCATTGGGGCCTGCTCATCGTCGTCTACCCGTACGTGACGGGCCTGGTGGCGGGCGCGTTCATCCTGGCCTCGCTCGAGCGGGTGTTCAACGTGAAAGAGGTCGAGCCGACCTACCGCCTGGCGCTCCTCACGGCGCTGGCGTTCCTGTT
>JACQVC010000010.1 GCA_016209995.1 Gemmatimonadota bacterium | reverse complement strand
CGAGGCGGCCGCGGCTCTGCGTCAGGTCGCCCAGGAAGTAGTGAGCGGTGCCGACACCTTTCTCCCAGATGGCGCGGCGGTCGCCGTCTTGAGGCACGCCGCCTGCGTCCTGGATCTCCATCGCCTGCGTATAGAAGCGGAGGGCTTCCTCGAAGGCGCCGCCCCGCCGCGCCTGTTCGCCCGCTCTCTCGAGGTAGTCGACGGTTTTCCACGAGTCGCCGGCGCTGGACCAATGGTGCGCCAGGAGCGCGTAGTGGGGGGTGAGGTCGGCTGCGTGGTTCCGCTCGTACCATTCCGCGACGGCGCGATGCAGCGGCTGGCGCTGCGCCAAGGTCATCAGCTCGTAGGTCACGTCGCGCGTGATCACGTGCTTGAACGCGAACGTGGGATCGGGACCCGCGCTCTCGCGGACCGTCAGCTCGAGACGGGCGAGGGCATCGAGATGCTCGGCAATGTGCTCGCGCTCGTGCTCGATCGGATGCGTTTCCCGGATGGTGCGGGCGTGGAAGACGCGGCCGACGACCGCACCGACCTTCAGGCAGAGCTGCTGGCCGGGAGTGAGGCGATCGAGGCGGCTGAGGATCACGCCCTCGATGGTGGTCGGCAGGCTGGCCTCGGAGACGTCGCCGACGACGCAGGTACCGCCCTCGACGCGGATCGAGCCGGCCTCGAGCATCGTCTGAATCAGCTCCTGACAGAAGAAGGGGTGTCCGGCCACGCGTTCCTGAACGATCCTGGCCAGGGCGTCCGGCACTTCGCTCACGCCGAGGCACCGGCGCATGAGTGCCAGGGTTTCGTCGGGAGTCAGCCCGTCGAGGCGCAGGACCTGGGTTCCGGACATGCGAGCGAGCTGCTCGCGCTCTCCAGGGACGCCCTCGACGGGTGGGCGTGCGGCCACGACGGCGAGCAACGGCTGGACCGAGCGCACGACCTCGAGCAGGAGAGCCCACGAGCTGGAGTCGAGCCAGTGCGCGTCCTCGATGATCAGAAGCGTGGCTTCGGCCTGCGCGGCCGCCGCGAGGATGCGCGCCAGGAGCAGCCGCGTGTTCTCGGCCCTCACGTCCCCAGTCATTTCCGCGGTCAGGTCATTATCCGGTATCGGCACGGGCAGCACGCTTCCGAGCAGCGGAACGAGGCGGGCGAGATCCGGGAGGTCTGCCATCCGCTCACTGATCCGACGGCGAGCCGCCACAGGATCGTCGGCGGGTGTCAGTCGGAAGAGGGTCGTGAAGACCGGGCGCCAGGCGAAGTACGCGGTCGAGCTTTCGATGGCGTCCGCAGCCGCCGTGAGCACGCGGACGTGGGCCGCCCTGGCCATCTGACTCAGCTCGGCGACGAGTCGTGTTTTGCCGAGACCCGGCTCGCCCTCCACGATGAGTACACCGCTCTCGCCGCGCTCGTGGAACGCCTGCAGCCGCTTGGCCAGGAGAGCCCGCTCGCGCGTGCGGCCGATGAGCGGGTCCGCGGCGACCGGCTGATCCTCGCGGCGACCGACGGGCCGATAGACCTCGACCGCCGCCGCCCGACCCTTGAGCGCGACCTGACCCAGAGACTCGAAGACGATGCGGCCGCCAGCGGCGTGCGACGTATCGTGGTCGCAAACGATGGTGCTGGTCTGCGTACGCATGAGGCGAGCGGCCAGGTTGATGACGTCGCCCCGCACCATGTACTCGCGTCGTAGATCGGAGCCAAAGGCGCCGCAGAACGCCCGCCCCGTGGCCACGCCGATACGGGACGCCACGCCCAGCGTGCGCCAGCGCTCTTCCAGGGCGTGCGCCGCCTCCAGCGCGCGCTGGGCGTCGTTCTCGTGGGCCAAGGGCGGGAGGCCAAACACGGCCAGCGCCGTGACGCCCTTGTTGTCGATGTCCATGCGTGCGGTGCCCTCGTACCGCTTCACGATCTCCTGTATGGCGCGCACGGTCTGGTGCGTACGCTGGAGCGCCTGGGGGCTCGCATCACCCAGATCGGGCACCTCCGCGAGCAGCACGGTGACTCGGCGCAACTCGGCCAGCCAGTCAGTTCCCGGCGCGAGGTTGCGGGCGAGGACGGCGGGTGAGAGGTAGGGTCGGAGCCGGATCTCGGTGTCCGCGATGGCGGGGCGAGGCGGCGAAGGCTCGGGCGTGAGCGCTTGCTGAACCGCCGCGACGGCGACGCAGCCAGCATCCTGCCTGCGCCCACTACACCGGGTCGCTAGAAGGGACCACGCGCCCGGCGACAGCACGACCTCGCCCGCCGCCGCCAGCGGCTCCACTGCGGCGACCTCGGCGGTCGCACCACCGGATGCGATGATCTCCCAGCGTGCGTCCAGCCCGCCTACGAACGCGAGGGTCAGCTCGCCGGCGCCGACTCCCGCCCGCGTCCCGAACCGGCGGTCGCCGACGACCGGACGGCCGTGCAGCCGGCGCTGGATCTCGCGGGCCGCCTGAGTCGCCCGCAGGGCGGCGTCCGCCAGATGCTCGGGGCCGGCCGCGGGCCAGTAAGAGAAGAAGGCGTCCCCCGCGATGGACAGCACGTCGCCACCGTGCCCGTACACGACCTCGACCAGATCGCTGAAATAGGCGTTCAGCGCGGACGCCAGCTCCTCGAGGCCCTGGCGCCTGGACGCGCCGGCGGCTTCGACCAGCGAGGTAAAGCCCTCGATGTCGGTGAGCAGCACCGCGGCGCTCAGGCGTCTGGCCTCCGGTCCGGCCAAGGGTTCGCCCGCGGCCAGGCGGTGAGAGAGCAGCCGTGGCACGTAGCTGGCAATCGCCGCGGCGCTCATACGGGCACGTCGGCGGCTGAGGGGGTCACAGGTCGAATTGTATTGCGAGGCGGTGGCCAGGGCCATATAGGTTAGCCGGTCCAGCCGCGCCCGAATCGCCCACTAGAACCCTGATCTCAAGAGTGACGCCCATGAAGCCTCGGCGCTCGCGCCCATCCACGGAGCGGATCGTCACGGTCTCCTCGGACTGCGATCTGTCGCTCACGGACCAGGTCCAGACGGGGCTCAACCTCTTCCTGCCACTCAAGAATCCGACCCAGATGGCCGCGCTACTGGAGACCATAAACGCGAGTTCCGCGGCCGTGCACGCAGCCCTCGAGTCGCTGCACTACGTACACTTTGCGCGCTTCCTGCCGGCACCCGACGGATCCGCTTTGCTCGTGATTACGGAGTTCGACGGCGACCTCGAATCCTACCTGATGGACTTCGTCGCTGTGCTCGGCGACATCTTCACGCAGATCCTGATGTTCGTAAAAGATGCGCCGCGGCTGCCGGTGAACCGCTACCCGCAGGACTTCGTGGCCTTCGTGAAAGCGCACGATGACGAACGGTTCCAGCCGTGGTCGGCCTATCCATCCATGACGGTCATCGACATCCTGAATGCGCGGACCTACCGATGAGCGCAACGAAGAGCGGAGTCACGCGGCTCGAGCTTGACGATATCCAGGGCAACACCTTGCGCGGATACCGCCTGCCCAATGGGCGACATTTCCTGCTCTCCATCGTTGATCCGCGCGGCGCTTCCCGTTTCATCGGGGGTCTCATCTCGGGGGACCAACACCACAGTCCGCAAGTCACGACGGCCGCGGAGTGGAACAAGCGGCCGCGTTACTGTCTGAACACTGGACTTACCTGGTCTGGGCTGAAGGTACTGGGCCTGCCAGAGGCGATCCTGAACGCCTTTCCGCAGGCTTTCGTGCAAGGGCCAGCCGCTCCCGCTCGCGCCAAGAACCATGGTGACACGGGTCCGGCCGCGCCGGAAAAGTGGGTGTTCGGAGGCCCTAAGAACGAAGAAGTGCACATCATCGTGTCCCTTTACACCGACGAGCGTCAGGGCGCGACGATGCAACGCAGGACGAAGCAGCTGCGAAAACTCTTCGCGGCCGGCGGCCTCCGCGAGATCTACACGAAGGATGCCGCTGCGCTGCCCGCTGCCCGCGTGCATTTCGGCTACCGCGACGGCATCGCGCAGCCGACCATCAAGGGGGAGCCGGGCAGAGATCGGCCGGACATGCAACCCGAGTGCGAGCCTGGCGAGTTTCTGCTGGGAAAAGACTATGTGAACCAATACGGCGGAAACTTCATCGGTGACCTGCCGGCGGCGCTGGCCGACAACGCGGCGTACGGCGCGGTACGCATGCTGGAGCAGGACGTCCGCGGCTTCGAGGATTTTCTCGTGCGGGCGGGCGAACGTTGGAAGATGCAGCCAGAGGAAGTGGCCGCGAAGATGATGGGCCGCTGGAGGAATGGCGTGCCGCTCGTGTTATCGCCCAACACGGATGGTCCCGCCGAACCCATTCCTGAATCGGACCTCAACAAGTTCGACTACGCGGCCACGCCCGCGCACCCGACCTACCTGGATGACCGCAAGGGACTGCGCTGCCCGGTCGGTGCGCACATCCGCCGCCTGAACCCACGCGGCGCGCTGGTGATGGGCAAGTCTCACAGCCGGCGCATCATCCGCCGCGGAATGCCTTACGGGCCGGCGTTCGACCCGAAGCAGCCCAATGATGGGATCGAGCGCGGGCTGTTCGGCTACTTCATCTGTGG
>JACQVC010000184.1 GCA_016209995.1 Gemmatimonadota bacterium | reverse complement strand
TTTCGCACGAAGGCAAGCAGCTCGGCGCCAACCCAAGTCATCAGACCGCCGTGTTCCGGGTTCGCCGGGCTCACGGGCACCAGCTCCCCGTTGACCAGCTCGTATCCGCTGACGAGGGGGTCTTCGACCGGGATATTGGGCAGGTCGCCCGCCCGCACTCCCCAGGAGACCAGCGGCACGGTCAGGTCCTTCACAGTCTTCGGCGGGTGGCTCCCTCTTGTTATAGGGGTGATATCGTATATAATACCACTATGGCGCGGCGGATCGTCCTCGATACCAATGCCGTCGTGTCGGCCCTCCGCTCGCGTCGCGGTTCCTCTGCCACGCTGCTCATACAAGTCGGCACAGGGCGGTTCGAGCTCTGTCTCTCGGTCGCACTGCTGTTCGAGTATGAGAGCGCGCTGAAGGACCCGGAGTCGGGCATTACGGTACCGCGACAGGCGATTGAGGACATCCTCGACTATCTGGCTGCGACGGCTCATCTGCAGGAGATCTTCTTCCTGTGGCGGCCGGCACTGCGTGATCCCGCGGATGACCATGTGTTGGAAGTCGCCGTGGCTGCGGGCTGCGACGTGATCGTGACGTACAATCGGAGGGACTTTCGTGGGGCGGATCGCTTCGGGATCCGGATTCTAACGCCGCCGGAGTTTCTCCTCGAACTGGAGGATCAGGGCCGATGAGTGCGATGAGTCTTCGCTTGCCGGAGTCTCTTCATCGAGCCGCCAAGGAGCTAGCACAACGTGAGGGGATTTCCGTCAACCAGCTCGTGGCGACAGCTCTGGCCGAAAAGTTGGCCGCGCTGATGACGGTAGAGTTTTTGGAGCGCGCGAAGCGTGGCAACCGGAAGAAGTTCTTGGCGGCGCTGGCGCGCGCACCGGACGTGGAGCCAGACGCGTGGGACAAGCTCCCGGCCGGGATGGCGCCTAACCAGCGTTTGCAGCCGCCGAAGGCGCGGCACCGGCCTAAGACGCGCCGAGGCAAGAAGTAGCCGCGCCCCGCGCCTTCGCGGCTGAAACACAAGCCGTTGGGCCGCCTTCAGCACCCATAGTTATTGGGAGTCGATCGATGGTCGACGCTCTGCAGGTTGTCGTCGATATGAACGCCAACATGTGGGCGGCCGTCAAGCACGCGCTCCAAGATCTGACCGAAGAGGAAGCTCACTGGCGGCCACTCCCGCAAGCCAACACGATCAGTGTCATCGTCAGGCATCTTCGTATCGAGGCGGAGTGGCATCTGCACAGCTTGGAACACGGCGAGCCGATGCCCACCATAGCCGTGCCGCCATCGCAGGAGGCACTTGCAGCTGTTTCCGACGATTTCGAAGAGAACTTCAAGACCCTGGAGCAGTTCTGCACGCGGTTTTTGGAGATCCTCCGAACGACCACGCTGAGTACTTTGCGCGAGCGAACGGCGACGGCGTACGGGAAGGTGAGCGAGAGGGAGGGGGGTACGTATTTTCTGGGCTATCACCACGCCACGCACCTCGCCATGCACTGCGGCCAGATCCGAGCGATTCGGAATCTCTATTGCAAGACCCGCGGCAAGCCGGCGCGGTTCGTTCCCGAGAACCCGACGTATCGAAGCTAGCCGCAGCCAGTTCTGCCGGATGCTGAAAGGCGGCCTAACCAGCGTTTGGAGCCGACGAGCGATGAACGCTAAGGGAGTCGTTGTGGTTGTCCGCCTGGCTAGTTCCTTGTCGGCTCGCGCTCACCCTCCCCGCGCCTGGTGGGAGTCGCTCGCGGCTCAAGGGCAATCCGTTGGGCAGACGGAAGGCGGCGATGGAGGAGACGCCGACATTCGATTTCGCAGTAGAGAGGCTGCAGCGCCTCCTCGCTGAACAGGGTTGGCGCGATGTCAAGGTCATTGAAGGTCTTCGCAAGACAAAGAATCGATTGGCGAGACAGGTGGAAGACATGAAGAAGAAGAAGAAGAACGACACGTCGCGGAAAGCCGATTCACCATGGCGCTTAAACCGGCGCGCGAGAACTGCAACATGGTCCAGCGTTTGCTCCTTATTCTGGTCGTGGTCGCGCTCTCGTCCTGCGAGACCATTGCTGGAGAGGACGAGGACGACGACCGGGATCCCGCGTCGGTGTCCGTATCACCCTCCGACACTGCTGTCATCATTGGTGACAGGCTCACCCTCAGGGCGGAAGTCAGGGACAGCAGCGGCAGGACTCTGACCAGGCATATCGTTGGCTGGTCGAGCAGCGACAACGCGGTCATCGCAGTAGAACCGAGCGACACTGGAGCAAGAGCCGGACGCGTCAGAGCGGTAGGCATCGGGACCGCAACGATCACCGCCGCCATCCTTGAGGTGACCGACACGGCACGAGTCACGGTGAGCGAGGTGCCGGCCATCCTCGCTGTGGCGTAGATATGGCCTGATCAGGGCGGACGGCTCACCTCTGCCGAAACAGGTGGGAACGTTTCCTCCACCGAATACCGCAGCCGGAGAGTGCTGCGCCTGCCCGCTCCTGGTTACAGCCGCCTCGATCGAGCTCCAGTCCGCTCCTCCCGGCGTGCCGGTTGACACGACCAGCGGCCGCGACTATGAGGCGACGCTCGCCTACGAGAAGGTGGGGTGCCCGACCTCAGGTGGTGTTGGGTATTCGCCCCCGCAGTCGTTTCTCAACGAGGGTTTGCGTGGCAGATGGAGCCTCTCGGGAGGGCAGTTCATGATCATCCCCAACGGCGTCAACAACTTCTCCAACGCCGCGCTACGCGCAGACAGCTTGACTGCGAGGGTAGCGGGGGATTTTGGCAGCGGCTACGTGGTGACCTTCACCGGAGTATTCCTGAAGAATCGCCCGTGACCGGCCGCGGCTTCATCGGGGCGCGCGAGGGGCCCAACCTTTCAGCGAGACCAGGGCGGCACGACACGGTTCATCCGCGCATAGGCGATGGACTGCCCGAGGTGCTCGTTCATGTGCGCGAGCAGTTGGAAGAGCACCGACCACTGACCGACCTGACGGCCATACAGCGTACTTGTCTTCTCCAGGTCCGCGGCTGACATCCGCTGGGCGACGTGCCGCACGTGATCCATCGACGCGGCCAAGATCCGCACGACCTCGTCCTTCTCCGTAACGTCGGTCTCCCAGCGGTCGTACACCTTGCCCATCGGGGCGGGCACGCCCAGCGACTCCTCCGGATAGGCGTAGTTGTACCGCGCGATGTGCATGTACGCCTGGGCCACGGAATACACGCCCTCCATCGGACGCCACGTCATCTTCTCCGCCGGCATGGCCTGCGCGAGAGCCACCAGCTTCTCGGCCGAGGCGTTGAACTGGTCGAGAAACTCCTCCTTGAAGCCCGGCGGCGCGCTCTGGCCGGCGGCCGCCACGGGAAGCAGCAGGAGCAGCGTCGGGAGCAGCATGATAGAGCGGTCGCATCGCATGGGGACCTCCGTCGCGCTAATCTAACACGGATCTCAGCGGTATGCTCAGCCCGGGCAGCAGGTCCTCGCCGTCCAGCGCGTCGTGCTCGCGCAACAGCCGAGCAGAGCCGTCAGGGTGGTAGACGGTGGCCGAGCGGCTCCGCACGTGAATGACCCAGCCGAGCCGCACGCCCGCGTCGAGATAGTCCTGCACTTTTTGCAGGACGTCCTCTTCCGTGTTCGATGGGGAATCGATCTCGATGGTGAAGTCAGGCGCGAACCGGGCGTAGCCGGTCTCCGGCTCGCCGCCGCGGGTCGCGAGCGTCTCCGCAGATACGTACGCGATGTCGGGAAACCGCAGCCGCTCGGAATCCACAGCGAGTGGCAGGACGAAGCCGGCCTCGACGTAGACCCTCCCGCCACCATGCTGCCGCAGATGAGTGTCGATCTCGGCACTAAGCCTTGCGGCAACGCGGCCGTGAGGCAGGCTGTTAGGCATCAGCTCGACCAGCTCGCCGTTGACGAGCTCGTAGCCGTAGACGCCCGGCCGCTCGCGCAGCAGCTTCTCGACGTCGTCCGCCGTGAGGCGGTGCGTATCAGCGCGCATGAGTTCGCCCGCGTTGCAGTCATCAAGAACGTAGCCGATGGCTGTTGAATCGACAATCCGATTCACGGCAGCTTGCGGCTCACGTTTGGGCGGAAACATGGCGGGATGGGACATTCGACTCGCGCGTGGAGCCACACTACGCCCTCACGTCCGAGCTTGGCCGGCCTTCTGAGAGTTTGCAGGATCGAGATCGCGCCAATCAGCGCGCCCGCGCCAGCTCCTCCATCTCGAGGGCGGCCAGGAGCGCCATCGCCGCGACGGTCATGGCGGTCACAGTCATCTCCCGGTAGCTGGTGGGTTCGTCCGCGACTTGCCGCCAGCTGCCGTACCAAGGCAGAACCTCGACCACCGCCTCAGCGTGAGCCGCGGAATGGTACCAGACGCCGTCCAGAGTCGCGGTCCCAACGAGGAGGCCCTGGCCGTAAGAGACCTGACTCCAGGCAACAACCTCCGCGGGCAGAGGAAACTCTCGCCACTGGCCCGACTCCAGCACCACGCCCTTTCTTGACATCGTCATCCTGGATGGCGCCGCTGAGCTTGACCTCGATGGCCAGCACGCGCTCGTCGGGACGTTCGACCACCAGGTCCACCTCTCGCCTTCCGCCCTGGAGACGCAGGTGTTTCACACGGGCTTCCGCGGCCTGGGCGTAGACCTTGATGCAGAGCGTCGGCGCGGCCGCGATGCCCCCGTCAGTACCACGTACGGTCCACCATCGCCATCGCGCCACGCCCGCCGTAAAACGCCCCGAAAGGCGATGACCCCGGAGCGCTGCCGGCGGGCGGCGAGCGGTCAAAGTCGGAAAGCTTCAACGAGACCGTGTAGCGAGTGCCCGCCGCAGCGGTCCCGCCATCGAGAGTGGCTCTGTTGGCAGCGGCTTGCGACTGCCAGGTCGCGGGGCTGGTGATGCCCCACTCCGCGAAGATCCGGCTACGCCACTCGCTGGCCTCGGACGGGTCGGTAATCACCAAGCTCATCTCGGCATCGTAGTGCAAGCTTCGATAATTGAAGTTCGCGGAGCCGACTATTGCAATTTTGTCGTCGATGAGCGCGAGCTTGGAGTGAACGTAGATCGGGTCGAAGGCGGCGCCCCCGGTGGCGCGCACAGGAGAGTAGAGCTCCACGCCGCCCGAGAATCTGGCGATGTCAGCGAAGGCCGCCACCTGGGTACCGATCCCGCCGCCGGGGGTTCCCCACTCGATCGCACTGTCGGCCAGCCATTTGTTGTCGTCCATGGTCGATACGTCGCCTACGTCGTTGGCCTGGTTCACCCGCCAGATCGGGTTGGCGGCCCTGACCACCGTCTGTAGCCTACCGCCTGTGAAGACGGTCACGCTCGTGCAGCTGGCGAACGCCAATTCCACGTACGTGAGGTAATGGAGATAGCTGTAAACGTCGCCTGCGGTGGGAAACGGAATGTTGATGATCACCTTGAGCCCTGGGACCTTCTTCAGCTGGTCCGCCAGTGCGTTCACCATTGCCGAGTCGATGACGGCGTAGTTTTCGATGTATACGTAGGCACGGGCTGTCCTGATGGCCCGGAGGAGCTGGGCGTGAATGTCTTTTCGCGTCCCGCCCTCGGAATCGGTGATCGCCGCCAGGACAGTCGAGCTGCCACTTGGCTTCGTCGGCGTCGGCCCCTCGGGCGGAATGGTTTGTTCTACTTTTCGCCACCTCCGGTTCCACTCTCGCTCGATCGGATCCGTGGCTGGCCCTTCGACTCTGACCGCAGTGTCATGGATGGTATTGTGGTAGCCGCTGGGATAGGTACCCGGATGGCCCGGCACGTCCCAATACCAGTTGTGCAGGTTCGCTCCAGCGACGATCGCCCGAGCGAGGCCGTCGGCTGAGAAGATGGCGATCTTCTGATGCTGAGATTCAGCGGGACCGCCGTAGCGCTCCAGCCGGACCCGGATGTTTCCGGCACCGTAGCCGTCGAGATGGTTCTGGAAATCCTCGTTCGCATTCCGGGTGTCCTCTGCCCACGGTTCGTAGCCAGCGGCCAGTCCCCCAGGATCCCACAGGATCACCTTCACCGGATGCCCCGCGTCGGCAATGTCCTTGAGCTGGGACTCCAGGATGATCCTGGGGCCGCCACCAGTCGGGTCCGTCAGGCTCGTTCTTCGTGACGCGGCCCAAAAGAGCAGGTGAACGTACCGGTCGCTCTTCGCGTTCTTCACCCGTTGCAGCTCGCTGTAGACCTCAGCAAAGAACTCCTTGCCGTCCTGCAAGAATTTCACGCGATTGCCGGCCATGCCGAGACCCGGATCGCCGCCGCCTCCCCCTCCCCCACCGGGGGCGCCCGGAGCCAGCCAGACGATGGGCGCTGGGATGATCTGGACCCCGAGCGCGTTGAGGACGTGAGCTAACAGGCGCTTGATCGGCGTCAGAAGCGAACGCGGGCCCGGCACGAAGGTGACGTTTGGCAGCTGGCCGATGGGCAGGAAGCGCCAGAGATGTCGCGGCACAACGACGGTGATATTCGTGGTGAACGGTCCAGCCGTCGCAGGGGCTGACCGCGCGCCGGGGACGACCGTAAACGACTGGGCGGAGGTCGCGGTGTCGGCTAGTGAGCGGGCAGTGACCGGGTACGTCCCGGGTCTTAGCAACGATGGCGAATCGAACTGAACGTGGTAGTCGTCTACGAACCGGATAGCCCCGGGCAGCACGGTTGTCTGGCCGGGCCACCAGTGGAACGTGAGGTACGTCTGGCCGTTCGTGAAACGGAACGCACCATGGCGCGGAGCGAATACCGAAACCGTATCGCCCACATATACAGTCGTTGGGTTGAATGAGAGGATGCCGGGGTAGTCAGCCATAGTCGAATCCGCTCAGCTCAAGGTGACCAGGAGACTGTCGGTCTCGAACGCGGCCGCCTGTCCGTTATGGCCCGTTCGACCGGGAGCCCGAAATCGGGGAAGTGAACTGAGCACGGCCCGGAGAGGACTGCGAATGCATCGAATGGGGGGCGATTCGCCCAATGACCGCCAGCATCGGTGAAGCCAGTGGGAATCGCGAGGTCATGGCCGCACCCTCCCAATTCGTATTGTGTCGGTGCAACATGACCGCGAAGCCGGGCTCGGGCAAGAAGTTTGGCGCCCTAGCTTGCGGCCGTCGCAGCCTTCGTGGAGGGGCGCTAAACTAATGGGGTGCGACGGAACTGACCATTCGACGGGAAGTCTTCATTGGCCCGGAAGGATTCGAACCTTCATTACCGGATCC
>JACQVC010000166.1 GCA_016209995.1 Gemmatimonadota bacterium | reverse complement strand
GGACGATGGTCCCCTTCACGACGTGCGGGAGGAACGCATCCAGCTGAGCCTTGTTGAACCGGAGGATCTCGTCACAGAAGACGATGGTCTGGCGGCACGTGGCTCGTCGGCGCCCGTCCGCCTGCTGGATGATCTCCCGGACGCGCTGAACGCCCTCCGTCACGGCGCTGAAGCCCACGAACGTGGCATCCGTTCGCTCCGCGATCACGTGCGCCAGCGTCGTCTTGCCGCTGCCGGGCGGACCCCAGAGAATCATGCTCGAGAGCGTGCCCCGCTCGATGAGTACGCGCAGCGCCTTCCCCTGACCCAGCAGGTGCTCCTGACCCACGATCTCGTCGAGCGTGCGCGGCCGCATCCTCGCCGCCAGCGGTGCGTCCGCAGACACGCGCACGGCAGCCGAGACCGGCTCTCTTCCCGGATCGCCAACCGCACCTGGAGCGCCAAACAGATCAGGCTCGCTCAAGCTTTCTCCCGGATGCCAACGAAATCCGTCCCTCCTTCTTCCTCAGCCCTGGCCGACCTTCTGCCAGGTCTGATCCGCTGACCCGCTAAACAACTACCCCACAGACCCCGGCATGTACTCACTGCGTACCAATTCGAGCAGCCGCTCGCGCGTGTTGATGCCCGGCTCGTCCAGAACGCGCTCGAGCAGCGCGGCGAGGATCTCACTAAAGCGGGGACCCGGCGACAGGCCGAGAGCGATGAGGTCGTGCCCTCCGATAGCCAGATTCCCCGTGTGTAGCGGCGGGTTAGTGCGTAGCACCCGCCGGGCCTCGCGCCAGCGCCGTGCCGGTTCCGGCGTACGGCGCTCGGGCGCCTCCGCGCGCACCTGAGCCACCCAGAGCCGCGTCAGATCGTTCAGGCGCCCCGGACCCGCACGACTGAGCCACCGCCGGTACGCTGCCGCATCAGCCCCAGCCGCGGGCGCATCGTACACGTGCGCCAGCAAGTCGGACATGCGCCGGATCTCAGTGTTCGCGAAGCGCAGGCGCGTCATGAGCTCGACGGACCGCCGCGCCGCGAACACGCCGGCGTCGCGGGCCGGGATCCCGCGGCGTACGGCTTCCGCCACCCCGATCCCGGCCAGCACGGCCGCCAGGCGCAGGAACGCGCGCCACGGCGGAACGGCGTCGGCGCTCAGCACGGCATGCCCCCAGACATCAGCGGCACTATTCGCGGGGCGCGGTACGCCCACGGTCGCCTCCAGCTCGGGGAAGAGCGCGCCCAGGGCGCCCGCTGCTCCGTACAGCGCCAGGGCTGCCGACGGTCTCGCCGCGGCGCCGAGCACCTTCATCAGCTCATCGCGCACGCGCTCGGCCGAGAGCACCGACAGATGCTCGACCGCATCGCAGAGCGCGCGCCAGGTGTGAGGCTCGACGGAGAAGCGAAAGTGGCCGGCAAAGCGGAGCGCCCTCAGGACGCGCAGGAAGTCCTCGGCGAACCGCGTCGCCGGATCGCCCACGGTCCGTACGATAGCGGCCTCGAGGTCGGCGGCGCCCCCGAAGGGGTCGCGCAACTCGCCGCGCACCGCGTGCCACGCCACGGCGTTGATCGTGAAATCGCGCCGGGCGAGGTCGTCTTCGATCTGCTCGGCGAACTCGACCACCGCACGTCGACCAAACGTCTCCACGTCACGCCGAAACGTCGTCACCTCGTAGAGGACGCCGTCCGGTCCCGCTACGCCGACCGTGCCGTGATCAATTCCTATCGGTACCGTCCGCCGAAAGATCCGACGGACGTCTTGCGGGTGGGCTCGAGTCGCCAGGTCCCAATCGCCGGGGTGCAGCCCGAGCAACGCATCGCGCACCGCACCCCCGACCGTCCACGTCTCGTAACCGGCTGCTTCCAGCCGCTCGGTGATCCAGTGGACGGCGGGAGGGGGTTGGGGAGCGCGCGTCAACTCGGCCTGGTCGCTGAAGGTGTCCTGGTGATCCTGCAGGAGCCTGTCCCTCTCCTAGCCCACGAGCACGGAGCCGCCGTTCACATTCAGAATCTCACCCGTCATGTGCCGGGCCAGGGGACAACAGAGGAAGACGATGGGCCCCGCCACATCTTCGGCGGTCGCCACTCGCCGCAAGGGAATGGTCGTTTCGATCCGCTTCCGTTCTGTACCCGTGAGCGCCGACGCGGACATGTCCGTATCCACCCACCCCGGCGCCACCGAGTTCACGCGAATGTCGCGGCCGCCCAGCTCCACGCAGAGACCTTTCACCATCGAGATGATCGCCCCCTTGGTCGCCGCATAGTCGGCGTGGCCCGCCTCACCGCGTTGGCCGGCCGTCGAGCTCACGAGCACGATCGATCCGCCGCTGCGCATGAGTCGAGCCGCGGCGCGCGTCGTATAGAACATGGAATCGAGATTCACCGCGATCGTACGATGCCACTGTGTGTCGCTCATCCGCTCGAGCGGCACGTCGGCCGGCGGCCAGATCCCGTGATTGCCCACGAAGATGTCGAGCCCGCCGAACTCGCGGCCCGCGCGCTCGAACAGCCGGTCCACCTCCTCCGGCTTGGCAAGGTCGCCCACCTGCGCCCACGCGTGTCCGCCCGCAGCCTCGATCTCCTTCACTACCCCGCGCGCGTCCTCGTGCCGCGAGGCATAGCTGATGCCCACTGCCGCACCGCTCTGCGCCAGCAGGACCGCCGTGGCTCGTCCAATGCCCCGTGAGCCCCCCGTGATCACGGCGTGCTTTCCCGTCAAATCGATCTGGAGTCCCATCTTCTCATTTTCCACCTCTCCCACCGCCCTCCTACCCCGCTCTCGTCCACTTCCCTCCCAGCTCCTGGGCGTGATGTCGCTCGACCTCGACGATCTCCTCGACGATGCGCTGAGTCTCCGGATCGAGATCGCCGGCCAGGAGCGCCTCGTAGTTTGCCACCTCTTTTCGCTCGCGATCCGCGGCCGCCGCCTCCCAATGGGCGAGGTCCGCGTCGGGTCCACGCACGTCGGACAAATCGGGCGGGCGGGCGCCCAGCTCGATGAGACGCGCCGTCAACCTCGACAAGTGATGTTGCTCGTCCGCGTGCAGCGAGTTCAGGCGCTCCGCGACCGCCGAGTTGCCCGCAATCTCCGCCTCTGCCGCCAGCGCCCGGTAGAACTGCGTCTGCTCCTTCTCGACCCTGCGGCTCGCGTTCAGCGCCGCGATCACGTGCGCAGCCAGCTCCTCACCTCCCTGGCCCCGACGCCGCCGCTCCCTCTTCCTCCGTGAGGGTCTCCTCGACCTGGTCACAAACGATGTGACCGATCGCCAGGTGCAGCTCTTGCGCCCGCGCCACGACATCGGTCGGCAGCACGAGCGCCAGGTCCACGAGGTCGCGCAACCGGCCGCCACTGCGAGCCAGCAGGGCGATCGTGCGCACCCCGAGCCCGCGGGCCGCCTGCGCGGCGCGGATCAGATTCTCGGACTCGCCGCTCGTCGAGTGGAGGAACAGAAGGTCTCCTGGCCGCCCCTGGGCTTCGATCTGCCTCGCGAACACGGTCTCGAAACCGAGGTCGTTGGCTGCGGCCGTCAAGATAGAGGTGTCGGTGGTCAGCGCCAGCGCTGGATAGGACCTGCGATTCCGCCGAAACCGGATCACGTACTCCGCCGCGAGGTGCTGGGCATCCGCTGCGGAGCCTCCATTCCCGCAGAAGAACAGTCGGCCGCCCGAGCGCAGCGTGGTCACCACCGCCTCTCGGATGCGCCGGATCGTCTCCGCGTGCTGCTCGGCGACCTCGAGCGCGAGGCGCGAAAGGTCGCGAAGCTGGTCTTGGATCCGCGCGGCGGGATCCTTAGCTCCCACACCACCCCCTTCCTCTCCTCCACTCACCCCTCACCCCTTCCCCTTCGCTGACCTTCGCTTCGCTACGGTTCATGGAAGCGAGCTACTGAAGAACGAGCGGATCCGCGCCCACGCGGAGCGCGGAAGCTTGAGCGGCGCGAGCGGGAGAGGCTCTTCTCCCTCGAGGATTCGGGCCGGGTTGGTCGCCGCCAGCGTCAGCCAGACATCGCTGGCATCGTGGGCCTCCAGGAAACCCCGCGCTTCCTCCAGGTAGAGGTCCGGTGAGGCGTCGCCGTGATAGTCCGCGGAGAAATAGTCGACCAGCCCGCGCTCGAGCAGCCTGATCGCCGCCCTTTGCACCCTCGGTCCCCACTGCCCGGCCAGCCCTCCGTAGTTCACCTGGGCATACGCGCCGGCGCGACGCCAATCTGCCACGAGCTCGGGTCGTTCGTCGATGCCGAGGTAGCGCTCGGCGTGGGCGATGATCGGCTTCACACCGGCCGCGGCGAGCCGCGACAGTACGCCAATGGTTCCCGGCGGGATCATGAAGCGCGGCCATTCCACCAGAGCGAATGCCGTGCCGGCCAGCCGAAGCCGGACATCGACGAACCGCGCGTCCGGCACGTCCAGCATGACCTCTTGCCCGAGTCCGAGCCACAGCTCGGGAAAACGGTCGGCCGCTGCGCGCACCACGGGCTCCCACGCAGCCTCCACCTCAGCGAGGCGGCTCGTGAGCGCGTCCTGGTTCAGGGTCAGGCTGGCTTTGATGTGCGGCGTGGTCACGATGGTCGTGATGCCGAGGCCGACCATGCGTTCCAGCGCCCGCAGCGCCTCGGCGAGGTCGCGGACGCCGTCGTCCACATCGGGCACGAGGTGACTGTGGAAGTCCGTGAGGCTGGCCGGCGGAGCTACGCCCATGATTCGACTTCACTGACTCGGACCAGCACGTCGGTCAGCGCCGCAACCACATCCTCCGCCTCGACCGCTGCGGCCTCGCAGGCGTACGTGAGGAACGCATCGGCCACCAGGAGATCGAGCGCGGTCTCCGGCCGGCGCCCGCTGCGCTCGACGGCGCGCTCGAGCGCCCGGCAACCTGCCGCAGCGAGCGTGACGAAGACGCGGGACTCATCCGGCACGGTGGACACCTCGCGCCGCATCGCTTCGCCCAGGGCCACTGGCACGGTCGCGACGCGCGTCGAACACCACTGAGCCGCACTCTGACTCACGCACCCTCCTCCTGCAACAGCCGTCTCACCAGCTCAGGCATCCGGCCCAAGGCCGCGTCCAACTTCTCCACGTCCCCGACGCCCGCCTGCGCCATGTGCGCCCGTCCGCCGCCTCGCCCGTTCGCGTGGGCCGCCAGCTCGCGAACCAGCTTATCCGCACGCAGGCCCCGGCGAATCAGGTCATCGGTCACGAACCCGAAGAGGGATACCTTGTCCTCCGGAAACCGCGCGTCCACGATGACCACGGCGCTGGGTAGGGCGCGGGAACGGTCGCCGTACGCCCTCACCTCGGAATCGTCTTCGACCGTCAACCGCACAGCCTTCACCAGTGTTTTCTCGTCGCCGCCCGTGTCCAGGCGCTCCTCGACCAGCGTCACTTCCGCGACGCCTCCCGAGCGCCGCAGATCCTCCAGGCGTCGCTCCAGCGCGCTCCTCTCCGCCACCAACTGCGCGATCCGCCGAGGCACGCTCTCGGGGTCACTACGCAGCTGCCCAGCCGCTTCGCGCAGCGTCTCCTCGATCGCCAGCGCACGCCGGTAGGCGCCGCGGCCGGTAACGGCCTCGATCCTGCGAACGCTCGCCGCGATTCCACTCTCGCTGACAATCCGGAACAAACCGATGTCGCCGCAGTGGCGCACGTGCGTCCCGCCGCACAGCTCGAGGCTAACACCCGGGATTCGCACCATCCGCACTTCGTCGCCGTACTTCTCGCCGAACAGCGCCATCGCGCCTTCGGCTACGGCCTCCGCGTACGGCCTCCACTCGAACTGTACGGGACGGTCCTCCCAGATCGCCTCGTTCACGCGCTCCTCCACGCGACGAACCTC
>JACQVC010000165.1 GCA_016209995.1 Gemmatimonadota bacterium | reverse complement strand
TTCACGTCTTCCTTCTTGACCTCCGGCAGATCGGCCTAGATCAGGTACTCCTTGTCGGTCTCCTGGACGTCCTCGGCTGGCGTCCACTGCGCGAACAGGCCGTTGCCTTCGCGCTCGCGCCCGAACGATTCGTCAAGCAGCCGGTTGAGCCGCGCCTGAATCCTCTCCAGCTCACGAAACGGGCTCAATCTGATGAGATCCATGGTCAGCCTCCTTCCTGAATTGGGCAATCGGTGATGGGTCACTCCCTCTCTCTTCGCTCCACCGGCAGGACCCTGATCTGGTCGTCCACCTGCCTGACGCCTGGCGCCGCCCACGCCTGGCGCTCGGCTTCTTCGCGCTCGGCCCACGACCGGACCTGGCCGGTCAGGACCACGCAGCCGTCCGCAGCGCGGACGCGAATCTGGCGCGGGTCGACCACGGCAGCCCGCCACAGGGCCGCTTCAATGGCCGGTATCAGGTTCCCCGCGTCCCGATCCGGAGCCACGACAATCTCATTCGCCACGTCCCGGACGCCGATCAGGTCTTCGACGAGGCGCGACGCCGCATCCTTCTCACGCTGACACGCGACGGTACCCCGAAGCGTGACAACCCCGTTCTTCACGCCGACCCCAATCCGATGCGCCGGCAGGCTGGCGCTCCATCGAAGCGCAGCAACGACGGCCGACTCCAGGTCCTCATCGGATCGGGTGTGGGCAATGGCGAGGCGGACCCCCAGCGCGTTACTCACGTCTGCCACGCCGCAGACACTCCGCGACACGCGCTCGGCGGCCTGCTTCTGCGCAAACGTGGGCATGACGCCGCGGAGCGTGATGACGGCATCCTCGACACTGACGTTCACGGCACCGGCACGCAAGCCAGGCTCCCAGGCCAGCGCCGCTTCCACGCGGGACCGAATCGTCCCGTCGGCCAGGGGGCGCATCGGGCTCCGAGCGCCGACCGTCGTGGGGCCGCCGAGCCTTGTGTCGTCGGTCATGATGACGCGCCCGCCCGCCGCCATGAGCTTCCGCGCCGGCAGCCGCGTCAGGCCGCCTTCGCGCGCACGTACGTTCCCTTCTCCGTGAGTCGCAGGAATCCGCGGTGCACCAGCTCCCTGAGCAGCGCCTCGCTGGTCGGCTTGTCAAGCCCCCACAGACGCTGCACCTGCGGTTTCGTCAGGCTGAGTCCCGGCATCTCCAGATACTCGCCGCGGACCAAGCGCAGCCAGTCGGCGACTCCTTCCTCCGTAGCCACCATATCGCCCTCCTTCCGTCACCCGTCCCGCAGCCACGCGACCGACAAGGCCGACTCGCGCCGATGTCGAGCCAGCACCGCGCACGTCCGGCCGCTTCGGTACCGAACGTCCACGGCCCGGCGCTCGGCAAACCCGGCCACGGCGTCCAGGGCCGCCTGCCTGGAATCGAACCTCAGTTGAGGAGGGCCCGTTCGGCGCTGGACGATGTAGCGCGGCATCGAGTTGACGCCCTCCCGCGTAATCACCAGGTCACTCTCGCGCGCCGGGGTCGGAGCCGAGCCACGTTGCGCGCTCATCTTCCACGGGTCCCGCAGCGGTTCAATCTTCATCGCCAGCTCCTCTCGTGTCTCACACGTGACTCCGTATCGATGACGGCCGTGCAGGGAGAAACATTACCGGCTCGCCCGAGCCTGCACAATCGGACCCGAGGATGAAAGTGAGGTAGGACGAAGGCTTAGGATCGAGGGACTACAGGCTGGGACCAGACGGATTCGTCGCGCAAAAACTCGGCGGCGCGCAGACGTACGTCCGTCGCCGAGCGCAGCCCGAGCTTCTGCCGGATGCTCGCGCGGTGCGCCTCGATGGTCTTCACGCTCAGATTGAGCTCAGCCGCGATCTGCGCGCGCGCCATGCCGTGACCGAGCCGCCGGAAAATCTCCAGCTCGCGGTCGGTCAGCGCGGCGAGCGGCGAGGCCTGCGCATCCGCGCCGTGCGCCACGCGCGCGAGCACCTGCCCGAGGACGGATGACCCGACGACGAACTCGCCGGAGAGCACGCGGCGGATCGCGTTGACCAGATCCTCGGCGTGCGCGCTCTTCATCAGGTACGCGGAGGCGCCGGCGCGGAGCGCGCGCTCGGCGTACATCGACTCGTCGTGCATCGACAGCATGACGACCGGCGGCGCCCCGGGCTCGGCCCGAATCGTCTTGACGAGATCGAGCCCGTCGCGGCCGGGCAGCGAGATGTCTACGACCACCACGTCGGGCCGCGCCGCCGCAATGCCGGCCAGCGCCTCGGCCGCCGTGCCCGCCTGCCCGCACACTTTCAGGTCGGACTCTGCGTCGATGCACGAGGCGATGCCGCGACGGACGAACGGGTGGTCGTCCACCAGGAAGACCGTCCGCCGCTTCCCCGCCACCCGCGCCTCAGCCTTGCGCGCCATCACGGTTTGCCAGGGCTCGCGCCCAGACTCGGCACACTCATATCCCCTCACCAGGATCGACGGCAGCCGCTTCGAGCCGATTCCAGACCGCCGGACTTGGCGCCTCGCGCCACGTACATCTCACGACGGTCCCACCGCCGGCCCAGCGCTCAATCGACAGCCGTGCGCCGATCGACGCCGCGCGATGGCCCATGATGCGCAGGCCCAGCCCGCCGCCCTTCGGCACGTCCGTGCCGATCCCGACACCGTCATCGATGATATACAACCTCGTCCATCCGGACTCGGCGCCGACCTCGAGCCTGATCGTGTGAGCCTTCGCATGCTTCACGACGTTGGTCACCGCTTCCTGGGCGATGCGGTACAACTGCGTGGCGACGCGGGCGTCACGCACCGTGACCGGCAGATCGTTGTTCACGCGGACGGGAATCTTGTGCAGCGCCTCGGTCGTCGATGCGAGCTGGCGGAGCGCGGTCACCAGGCCCCCGGCGTCGACCTGGATCGCGAACAACCCGCGAGATACCTGCCGGACCTGCTCTAGCGCTTCCCGCCCCTGGTTCGAGATCTCGCGCGCCATCTCCGCCGCTTCGGCGTCCGCGCCGGCCAGTCGCTTGCTCAGCGTCGCGCTCAGCATCCCGAGCCCGGTCAGCGTCTGGCCCAAGGAGTCGTGCAACGTGTGCGCCAGATTCTGCTGCTCGCGCCAGACCAGATCGGCCGCCTGGGCGGTCAGCTGCTCCCGCTCGAGCACCCGGCCGATCTGCGCGCTCACATCGGTCATCAGACTGGAAAGCTCCGGCGTCGGCCGGTGCGGCCGATCTGAAAACAGCTCGAGCACGGCAATCGTCGTCTTGCCCACCTTGATGGGGAACGCGGCGCCGGCCACCAGTCCAACCTGTTTCGCCTCCGCGGCACGCATCGGGAGCGCCCGCAGCAGCTCTTCCCGGCCGTCACACCAGATCGGTCGGCCTTCGAAATAGGCACGGCCGGGAAAGGTCGGCTGCCACGCGAACCGCATCCGTCCCGTGGCAAGAAGGAACGGTCGGAACCTTTTATCCTGCGCGTAGCGGATCGCGGCCTCGAGGTGTCCGGCCGCGGCGCCGCCGGGCAGATAGACTGCGCCCACCTGCCACTTCTCCGCCTCGCAGACGTGCCGAAGGGCCACCCGGAGCCCTTCGTCCCAGCTCGGGGCGTCGTTGATGGCCAGCGCCACGTTGTGCAGCAACGTCAACCACTTCGTCCGTTCGGCGACGCGCTTCTCGAGCGATTGCGCCTCCCTGCCGGCCACTCTATCGGCCGGCCCGGCCGCCCGTGCGCGGGCGGCAGACCGCCCCTTCTCGCGCTTCCCTGTTGGTGCCAAGCGGGCGACTCCTCTTCTCGCGATCTCCCCTGAGGCTGCGACCGGTGCCGCACGCCGGCGGAGGACATTTGTCGCAGGCATAGTACTCCAACCACCCCGACCCAACCAGTCCTCCGCCACAATCCGGGCTGGGATCTCCGCGTTCGATCCTCCAGCCTGACGACAATCATGACGAGGTTCCCTGCAGCTGGTCCGACTGCAGGCGCACCAGCGGTGGGAAACGGCCGTGCGCCGACGTGCTGCTGGCGGGCGAGCGCGCCGCCGCCGGTTTCGACGGCGCCTGGAACAGCCACCGCCGCCACAGCCGCCAGGTCATTCGCTGCGTGACGCCGTAATCGGACGCGTGAGCGGAGCCGGCGGCTCCGCCTGCGGCTGCTGCATCTCGCGAAGCACGGCGGCGAGGTCGAATCCTTCCGCAAAGGATCGCGGAGCCGGTGCACCAGCCCTGACGGGACGAGGCATCGGGTGCGCGGGTCCCGGTTGCGGAACAGGCCTCGGCCGGCGCACACCGTCGGGCGGCAGAGATCGCGGCGCCGATCGATCGTCCGGCCTGACGACCACCACGATGACGTTCGCTCCAGCGGGACCGACCGCCGGCGCTGCGGCGGCGGGAAACGGCGAGAGCGGCGCGGGACCAGGCGGCGGCGGGTACCACGTCAGCCCCCAGAGCGGCAGCCCGCCACCCAGTTGCCTGAGCAGCGCGGCGTGACTCGGCTTGTAGGGATCGAGCTTGCGGAGCTCGACGAGCGGCGTGTTCGCCACGAGCACGCCGCCGAAGTTTCTCAGGAACCAGACGTCACTCGGCCGGTACGGGTCGAGGCCGTAGGGATGCTCTTCGGGCGGCGGCGCCTGAGCCAACGTGGCCGCGACAG
>JACQVC010000175.1 GCA_016209995.1 Gemmatimonadota bacterium | reverse complement strand
CTCCTCTCCACCACTCACCCCTCCCCTTCGCTGACCTTCGCTTCGCTTCGGTTCCTGCGGAGCACAGCCGGAGGATCTACTGATGGCTGCTAGCGCGTGCCCGTTCCCGTGGCTCGCGCGGCTGACTCGGGCACCGCCGTCGCCGCGTGGCGAAGCTGCTGAATCGCGGTCGCGATGCCTTGTGCGTGTCGGAACACCCACGAGCCCGCCACCAGCACCGTAGCCCCGGCGCGCACGGCTTGCCCCGCGTGCTCGGCATCGATCCCGCCGTCCACCTCGACCTCGACGTGGGTCAAAGACCGTCGAGTCAGCAAATCTCGTGCGCGCTGGATCTTCTCGGTGCTTGCCGGAATGTAGGTCTGGCCTCCGAACCCCGGATTCACCGTCATCAGTAGAATGAGGTCTACCGACGAGACGATCTCGGCCAGCACGTCCACGGGCGTGGCCGGGTTGATCGCCACGCCTGACTTGGCTCCCAACTCGCGGATTCGTTCCACGACGCGATGTAGATGAGGGCATGCCTCCTGGTGGACCGTGATGCGGTCGGCACCGGCCTTCCGGAACGCCTCCAGATAACGGTCCGGGCACTCGATCATCAGGTGCACATCGAGCGGCAGCTTGGTGGCGGCGCGCGCGGACTCCACGATCACGGGGCCAATCGTGATGTTGGGCACGAAGTGGCCGTCCATGACATCGACGTGAATCCACTCCGCACCGGCCTCCTCGCATTCCGCAATCTGCTCGACCAGCCGCCCGAAGTCGGCGGACAGAATCGAAGGAGCGATCTTCGGTCTCACGCTGTGCCCTTGGCCGCCACCAGCGTGCGAACCCCTTCGCCGCCGGCGATGATGACTTCATCGGCGAGACCGAGGAACAACCCGGACTCGACAATCCCGACCCGGTCCCGCAGCGAGCGCTCGACCTTCGCTGGATCGGCGATGCCCGCAGGGAACCGGCAGTCCAGGATGTAATGACCGTTGTCGGTGTGGAACGCCTCTCCGTGGTTCCAGGTGCGCAGCACCGGCTGGGCGCCGAGTGTGTCCAGAAACGTCAGGTGGAGCGGCCACCCGAACGGGATCACCTCCACTGGCAGCGGCGACCGCGTTCCCAGCCGCGAAACCAGCTTGCGCTCGTCCGCGATGATGAGCAGATAGTTCGACGCGCACGCCACGATCTTCTCGCGCAGCAGCGCACCGCCCATGCCTTTGATCATGTTCAGATGCGGATCCACCTCATCGGCGCCGTCCACCGTGAGGTCCAGAACGGGCTCATCCTCGAGCGTCGCCAGCGGCACGCCGACTCGCCGGGCGTTGGCCGCCGTTCGTTCCGAAGTGGGAATCCCGACTACGTCCCGCAGCGCTCGCGCGCGGATCCGCTCGCCTAGGATCTCGAGAAAATGGGCGACCGTGCTGCCCGTTCCCAATCCGATCACCATGCCCTCATGAACGCGGTCCGCCGCCTCCAGCGCGGCATTGCGCTTGAGCACTTCGATGTCGGATTCCGACCTGGGTACGACCATGGGCTTCCACCTCATGACGGAAATTCCCGCAGGATCTCCTTGACCTTCTCCGTGACCTCCAACGCTTCCTCGTGGGGCCGCTGCCACATGTTTCGACCGAAGATGATGCCCGCCGTTCCCGCCTCCATCCCCACCCGCACCTTCTCCAGCAGATCTTCGTTGCTCACGAGAGTGCCGCCACTCACGAGCACCAGAGCACGGCCCGCCGACTCGACGACCCGACGCAACGCTTCCCCTTCCGAGAAGGGCAGGTCCGCGTAGGGAGCCGGCTGCAGTCGATCCTTCTCCGATCGCCGGGGAACGTTGAGCTTGACAATGTCCGCGCCCAGCTCGAGGGCGACACGCGCCGCGTAGTCTACGGCGTACAAAGAGTCACGGCCTCCCTTCTCTTCCACGTGGCGCCCCCGTGGATAGGCCCAGATGATGAGCGGAAGAGCGTACCGATCGCAGTGCTCGCGCACCTCCTCGAGCTGGCGGAAGTCCTCATCCTGCCGGGCCGAGCCCACATAGAGCGTGTAGCCGACGGCATCCGCGCCGAGCGCAACCGCGTCAGCCACGGAGGCCGTGAGTGCCGAAAGCGGGCTGTCCGTGGCCGGAATTCGGGTGCTCCCGTTCAGCTTGAGGATCAGCGGAACCCGGCCGGCATACCGCGCCATGTACTTGCGGGCCAGGCCGTAGTGGCAGGCGATCGCGTTGTAGCCGCCCTCGTACGCCAGCCGCCACTGGAAGTCCGGATCCTTGGCCGCCGGGTTGGCGAAGAAGTCGAGCGGTCCATGCTCGAGGCCTTGATCGATGGGCAGCACCAGCAACGTGCCGTTTTGTGCACCCCTATCGTAGAGCAGGCGAACCATGCGCACGCGTTTTCCCAGCGGCAAATCCAGATCGCTCAGCCTGGGCCGCCGAGTCGTCGGACGAGTCCTCGCCTCTGCCGTTCCGCGTCCGCTCGCCGTCATGCTATCGTCCTCTCGCAGCGTTACTGGAAGGGCGTCACATTGCGCTGCCTCCGTCCTCACGACGAATGTAGGCCCTCCGGCGGAAGCGAGCCAGGGAACTAGCGTGACAATCATGGACCGAGTGATACCATCACCCGCACAGCTGGACGCGCATCCTGCGCGCTGGAGGATGCTGGCTCTGCTCGGGGCGGCCGAGCTGCTGGGAATGTCTCTGTGGTTCACGGCCACCGCCGTCTCGCCTCAGCTGCGTGACTTGTGGGCGCTCGACGCGACGCAGGCAGGGTGGCTCACCACGGTAGTGCAACTGGGCTTTGTGGCCGGCACGGCGTGCGCCGCGATTCTCAACCTGGCGGATATCATCTCGGCCCGGCCGTACTTCGCGGTCTCCGCGCTCCTGGGCGCGACGGCCAACGCCGTTTTGATTCTCGCCCCCGGCTACGAAGTCGCGCTCGCTTGCCGGTTCCTCACCGGCTTCTTCCTGGCCGGCGTGTATCCACCGGCGATGAAGATGGTCGCGACCTGGTTTCGTTCAGGTCGCGGTCTGGCCATCGGCACGGTAGTCGGGGCGCTCACCGTCGGCAAAGCCACGCCGTACCTCGTGCACGCGTTCGAGGCCGCCACGCTGCACGCCGTCGTGCTGGTCGCGTCAGCCGGGGCCGCCCTGGCCGCACTGCTGGTCGCGACCACGTACCGGGATGGACCGTATCCGTTCGAGCGCCGTCCGTTCACGTGGAGCCTCGTGCGCACCGTCACCGGGCATCAGCCGACCCGACTGGCCATCGCGGCGTACCTGGGCCATATGTGGGAGCTCTACACCGTGTGGGCACTGGTCACGTTGTTCTTCTACGACTTCTTCACCGCACGGGGCGCGAGCGCGGGTGCGAGCGCGTCGCTCGTGGGGTTTGGCGTCATCGCCATGGGTGGGCTCGGCGCGGTTCTGGCCGGCGTCTGGGCCGACCGCTTGGGCCGCGAGCGCATCGCCAGCTGGTCCATGGCCGTGAGCGGCGCCTGCTCCCTCGTCATAGGCTGGCTGATGTCAGCGCCCACCTGGTTCGTCGTCACCCTCGCGCTCGTCTGGGGCTTCGCCGTCGTGGCGGATTCCGCCCAGTTCAGCGCGGTGGTCACCGAGGTCGCGCCCATCCATGCCGTCGGCACCGGCCTCACGCTACAGACTTCGCTGGGCTTCGGGCTGACCGCCGTCTCCATCTGGCTGGCTGTCGAGATCTCGAGCCGTTTCGGCTGGGGGCCGACGTTCAGCCTGCTAGCCGTCGGCCCGGCGCTGGGCATCCTCGCCATGGGGAAGCTGCGCAGGCTCCGGTTCGGGCCCGTACAGCGACAGGCCACGCAGCCACAGGCCCTAGAGCGACGGCCTTGACAGCCCTTCCCTGCTCGCGCATTATGTGCTCCTATGCTTCAGACTTGCTACTTTAGCCGCTACTACTTTTTCGGCTTCCCAGCGGGAGCCGGGAGGGACGGCGTACGTAGTTAGGCTGACGTAACTGGCTTCGCCTCCAACCGCGGCTCCCGATACCTGAGGGAGCCGCGGTTTTTTCGTCCCCTGGCACGTGAGCGGAGTAGACCATGATCATCGTTACGCGTAAAGACGTGTCCGAAGAAGAGATCGATCACATCCGGGAGCGCATCGAAGGTCTCGGGCTGCGGACGCACGTCTCCCGCGGCGAAAGCCGCACGGTCATCGGCTGCATCGGCGACGAAGAGCGTCTCGAGGAGATCCCGTTGCTGGCCATCCCGGGAGTCGAGCAAGTGCTCCCGGTCCTGCGACCCTACAAGCTGGCCTCCCGCGAGTTCACGGCTGACCCGACGCGCATCGCGCTCGGCGATCACGTCATCGGCGGAAAAGAGGTCGTGGTCATCGCCGGTCCTTGCTCGGTCGAGAACCGCGAGATGCTGCACGCGACCGCTCGGGCCGTGAAGAGTGCGGGCGCCAAGGGTCTGCGCGGCGGCGCGTTCAAGCCGCGCACGTCCCCGTACTCGTTCCGTGGTCTCGGCACTCAGGGTTTGGAGCTTCTCGCCGAAGTGCGTTCGGCGTATGGGCTGCCGATCGTAACCGAGGTCATGGATACGCGCCAGATCGAGCTGGTGGCGGGCTACGCGGACGTGCTGCAGATTGGGGCCCGCAACATGCAGAACTTCGCCCTCTTGAGCGAAGTGGGCCGAGTACAGCGTCCTGTCTTGCTCAAGCGCGGCATGTCTGCGACGGTCAGCGAGCTGCTGCTGGCGGCCGAGTACATCATGCATCAGGGGAACACGACGGTGATCCTCTGCGAGCGGGGCATTCGTACCTTCGAGACCGCCACGCGCAACACGTTCGATCTGGCCGCCATCCCGCTCCTCAAGAAGGAGACGCACCTACCCGTGATCGCGGACCCGAGTCATGCCGGCGGGCGCCAGGATCTGGTGGCGCCGCTCGCGTACGCGGCCGTCGCGGCGGGTGCCGATGGCCTGCTGATCGAAGTGCACCCCGACCCGGAGTCGGCGCTTTCCGACGGCGACCAGTCGTTGACGTTCGACGGGTTCTCCAGCATGATGAAGAATCTGGTCGCGTTCGCCGGAGCGGCGGGTCGTACGCTCGCCTCACATCCGACGACAAGCACGGTCGAGGCGGCATGACAAGAGGACTTGCGGCTTCCGAGCGCCAGTCGCCGGGACCCGAGGCGGCTGGCTCCGGGCCGCGCGTGGCCTTTCAGGGAGAGCTGGGCGCATTCAGTGAAGAGGCCGTCGTGCGCTTCTTCGGGGACGCCGCCGTCCCCGTGCCCAGCCGGCAGTTCCGCGACGTGGGACGGGCCGTCACGGAAGGCAGCGTCGACTTCGGCCTTCTGCCCATCGAGAACACGCTCGTCGGCAGCGTCGTGCAGAGCTACGACGTGCTGGCCGCCGAAGAGCTGGCGGTGATCGGCGAGGTCATCGTGCCGATTCACCATTGCGTGCTCGGGCTACCGGGAACCACGCTGGAGGGGCTCAACAGGATCCTGTCGCACCCGGTTGCGCTCGCACAATGCGCGCGTTTCCTCGAGGGCCGGCCGCACGTCGATGCAGTGGCCGTGTACGACACGGCCGGCGCCGCCCAGGAGGTGGCCAAGCAGGGAGACAAGAGGGTGGCGGCCATCGCCGGCCACGCTGCCGCGGCCCGCTACGGCCTCACCGTTCTCGCCGAGAACGTAGAAGATCGACCCGACAACCAGACCCGCTTCCTCGTCGTCGCCCGCCCGGATCGGTCGGACCACCCTGCCGCCAGACCCACGATCAGCGGCTCCCCCGGTATGAAGACGGCCTTGATCGTCGAGACCGAGAACACGCCCGGCGCGCTCGTGCGCGTGCTCATCCCGTTCGCCGGTCTCGGTGTGAACCTCTCCAAGCTGGAATCGCGGCCGTCCGCGGAGCCGTGGACCTACCGCTTCTTCATCGAGTTCGAGGCCGACGCCAGCAACCCCGCCGCCAAGGGCGCGCTTGACGAGATCAGCACGCGCTCCACGAGCCTGAGGGTGCTGGGAAGCTATCCGCGCTGGCCCGGATAACAGGATAAGAGCGG
>JACQVC010000164.1 GCA_016209995.1 Gemmatimonadota bacterium | reverse complement strand
GTGGCAGACCGTGATCGGGCTTCCCAACGACCCGCACGGCTCCTGGCTGCACCTGGCCAGCATCGTGCTCATTCTCGCGGCGCTCGCTCTCCTGGGCGTGGCGTGGTGGGTGGTTTATCGCGCGCAACGGCGCGGCCGGCTGGCTATGCGGGGCCCCTACGCGCTCGTCAGGCACCCGCAGTACGCCGCGTTCGTCGTGATCCTGGCTGCGTTCCTCCTGCAATGGCCGACGCTGCTCACGCTCCTCATGTTTCCGGTCCTGGTCATCATGTATGTCGGACTGGCTCGCCGCGAGGAGCGCGAGGTGCGAGCCGTGTTCGGGGCTGAGTACGACCGTTACGCGGCCGCAACCCCCGCTTTCATTACCTGGCCGCGCCATCGGCGCAGGCCTACGTCGTCGTCGTTAGCACGCGGAGAACTGACATGAAACTCGACAGCGGAGCTTTCGCACTAGCAGCGGGCATCGTGGCCGCCGCACTGTCCGCGCTTTGCGCTGCGTTCGTGGCCCTTGCGCCCGAGACCGCCACGGCTCTAGCCAGCGCGGTCGTGCACCTCGATCTGACCAGCCTCGCTCGACCGGTGACCCCGGTGAGCTTCTTGGGCGGCGTGGTCTTCTGGGGTGCGCTCACGGCCATCGTCTTCGGCACGGGCGCGTCACTCTACAACCGTTTCTCCGGTGCTCGGACAGCTCGGGCGGAGCCCGTGCATGCCGGAGTGTAGCAGAGGAGCGCGGACCTTCCCGTTCACGCAGTACACCTCGGCCATCCTGATGCTGCGCACGCGAACCTGATCCCATGGACGAGCAAAAGCACCACGAACCTCGCCTAGGCTACCCGGACGCCGACACCGAGATGCTCACGGACCCAGTGTGCGGGATGAAGGTGCCGGCGACGAGTCCGCATCGACTCACTTACGAAGGCGTTGAGTACATCTTCTGCAGCGCCCGCTGCCGCGATCGCTTCGTCGCCAATCCGTCCGCTTACCTTTCCCACGACGCGGACACGATCGCGCCGGCCACGGTCGACGCCGGGGGCGCCTACACCTGCCCGATGCACTCCGAGGTGAGGCAGCGCGGTCCCGGTACGTGCCCGAAGTGCGGGATGGCCCTCGAGCCCGTGTCCCCCGCGCCCGCGGAGCAGCGGACCGAGTGGGTGTGCCCCATGCACCCGGAGATCGTCCGGGATCGACCCGGCACCTGCCCGATCTGCGGCATGGCTCTCGAGCCGAGGACGCCGGTCGCCGGGGAGGAGAACGCCGAGCTGCGCGCCATGTCCCGGCGCTTCTGGTTCGCGGCGGCGCTCGCCGCTCCGCTCGTCGCGATCGGGATGGGGGTGTACGTGTCGGCCATCGAGCGGGCGATCTCATCGGTCCTTCCGGCCAGCACACGGATGCTCCTCGAGCTCGCGCTCGCCACGCCGGTCTGCACCTGGGCGGCCTGGCCGTTCTATGTCCGGGCTGTTCTCTCCGTGAAGAACAAGAGCCTGAACATGTACACTCTGATCGGGCTCGGCGTGTCGGTGGCGTACGCGTACAGCGTCGTCGCCGCTCTGCTTCCCGGCATCTTCCCGGCGAGCTTCCGCGACGAGAGCGGCGAGGTCGGGGCCTACTTCGAGGCGGCCGGCGTCATCACGACCCTCATTCTGCTGGGTGAAGTGCTCCAGCTGCGTGCCCGCAGCCAGACGAGCGCGGCCATCAAGAAGCTTCTCGGCATGGCGGCGAAGTCGGCTCGGCGGATCCGTGACGATGGCACCGAGGAGGATGTGCCTCTCGAGGACGTGCACGTAGGCGACCGACTGCGCGTGCGTCCGGGCGAGAAGATCCCCGTGGACGGCGTAGTGCTCGACGGGACGAGCTCCGTGGACGAGTCGATGGTCACGGGTGAGCCCATTCCGGTCCAGAAGCAGACGGGCGAGAGGGTCGTGGGCGCCACGGTCAACGGGACCGGCTCGCTGATCATGCGCGCCGAGAAGGTGGGCGCCGAGACCTTGCTGTCCAGGATCGTCGCGATGGTGGCGGAGGCGCAGCGCAGCCGCGCGCCGATACAAAAGCTGGCCGACAGCGTGTCCGGCTACTTCGTCCCGATAGTGGTCGTCATCGCCGCCATGACGTTTACGATCTGGGGGCTTGTCGGCCCCGAGCCGCGGATGGCCCATGCCCTCATCAACGCCGTGGCGGTGCTCATCATCGCTTGTCCCTGCGCGTTGGGTTTGGCCACGCCGATGTCCATCATGGTCGCGACTGGCAAAGCCGCGACGATGGGGGTCCTCTTCCGCAACGCCGAAGCCATCGAGGTCATGCGCAAGGTGGACACACTGGTGATGGACAAGACCGGCACGCTAACGGAAGGAAAGCCACGGCTGGTCACGGCGCTGCCGGGCGACTTCCTCGACGAGGCCACACTGCTGCGGCTTGCGGCGAGCCTCGAGCGCGGCAGCGAGCACCCTCTCGCGGCCGCAATCGTCAAGGGAGCCGAGGACCGCGGTGTCCAGCTTGCGGACGTCGAGCGGTTCGAAAGCCTCACGGGCAAAGGCGTTCGCGGAGTGGTGGCAGGCCGCCCGGTGGCGCTGGGCAATCAGGCGCTCCTGAAGGACAGCGGCGTCGAGCTCGGCCCCTGGGCGGCGAAGGCCGAGACGCTTCGCTCCGAGGGGCAGACTGCCATGTTCGTCGTCGTGGACGGCCATGTCGGCGGGATCGTCGGTGTGGCCGATCCGATCAAGGACAGCACCCCGGAAGCGATCGCGGCGCTGCACCGCGAGAAGATTCGCGTGGTGATGCTCACGGGAGACAGCCGCACGACAGCGCAGGCCGTCGCGCGCAAACTCGGGATCGATGACTTCATCGCCGAGGTGTTGCCCGAGCAGAAGGTGGACGTCGTCAAACGCTTCCAGAGCGAGGGTTGCTTCGTCGCCATGGCGGGTGACGGCATCAACGATGCGCCCGCCCTCGCGCAAGCTCAGGTCGGGATCGCCATGGGCACCGGCACCGACGTGGCTATGGAGAGCGCACCGGTGACGCTCGTGAAGGGAGACCTGCGCGGTATTGTGCGGGCGAGACGCCTGTCGCGGAAGACGATGCGCAACATCCGCCAGAACCTCTTCTTCGCCTTCATCTACAACACGCTGGGCGTGCCGGTCGCAGCCGGCGTCCTGTATCCGGTTTTTGGACTCTTGCTTTCGCCGATCATCGCCGCAGCCGCGATG
>JACQVC010000163.1 GCA_016209995.1 Gemmatimonadota bacterium | reverse complement strand
CCGGAACAGCTGACGCGCGACGCCTACGTCGAGCTGGATCCGACCTGGTCGCCCGACGGCGCCCGCCTCGCCTACGTGACCGACCGCAGCGGCAACCTGGACATCTGGATCCGCGACCTCGCGACGGGCGCGAGCCGGCCGCTCACGACGCTGCCCGGCGATGAGGATTCGCCGGACTGGTCGCCGGATGGCAGGCGCATCGCGTTCATCGGGGATGGACGCGTCCGCGTAGTTGATGTCGCGTCCGGTGCCGTGACGACCGTGAGCGATGAGGTGAGCCCCGCGGGTCCGCCGAGCTGGTCGGCGGACGGGCGGACCATCGCGGTGAGCGCGCTGCGGCCCCACTCCACCCGCTTCCGCGAGGGTGTCTTCGAGGTGGTCTACCTTCCGGTCGCGGGCGGCGAGCCGCGCACGCTGCAGCCCGTGCCGCACGTTTCCGTCGCCGCCCGCGGCAGCATGTCACCGGTCTGGTCGCCGGACGGACTGCACGTGGCGCTCATCATGGGGGGAACGCTGTGGGTGCAGCCCGTGCGACAGGACGGGTCGCCCGATGGCGCGCCTCGTCGGCTCACGAATGAGCTGGCCACGGCGCCGAGCTGGACGGGCGACTCGCGCAGCATCGTCTACGTGGGGACCGACCGGCTCAAGCGCGTCCATCTGACGGACGGTCGCATCGAGGTGATCCCGCTGGAGCTGACCTGGCGCCGCCAGTTGCCGACCGGGCGTCTCGTGGTCCACGCGGGCGCGCTGTTCGATGGACAATCGCCCGAGCTGCGTCGCGACGTAGACATCATTGTCGATGGCCATCGCATCACCGGCGTGGAGCCGCACCGCCCGGCCCAGCACACCGGTCGGATCGTGGACGCCTCCGGACTCACCGTGATTCCCGGGCTCATCGATCACCACGCGCACCAGGGGAGCGAGGAGGTCCAGGGCCGCGCCTGGCTGGCCTACGGCATCACCACGATGCGCGAGGTCTCGGGTGACCCCAACGGCTCCTGGGAGCACATCGAGGCCATCGAGTCGGGAGTACGCGTGGGGCCGCGCATCTTCTTCACGGGTTCGAGCATGGATGGACCGCGCATCTTCCGTCCGACCGTCGCGCTGGACGGCGGCCCGCAGCTCGAGCTGGAGATGCAGCGCGCGGAGCGCCTCGAATACGATCACATCAAGACGTACGTCCGGCTGCCGGACCACTTCCAGGCGCGCATCATCGAGCTGGCGCACCGGCAGGGCATCCCGGTCACGTCTCACGAGCTGTTTCCTGCCGTCGCGCTGGGCGTGGACGGCGTCGAGCACTATACCTTCACCAGCCGCCGGGGCTACTCGACGAAAGCCTCCTTGCTGCTGAGAGGCTACCAGGACGTGCGCGAGCTGGTGGCGCGATCGGGAATCATCCAGACGCCTACCCTGACCGTGCAGGGCGGCTGGAATGCGCTCGTCACGCGGGATCCATCGCTCGTAAACGATGAGCGCTTCGCCGCCGTCTACCCGGCGTCCGAAGTCGAGGAGCTGCGGGCGCGCGCGGCCGCCGGCGATCCGCGCGCCGCCCTGCCGCCCGCCCTGACCAACGTGCTGGGTGCGGTGCGCGCGATCGCGGAGGCGGGTGGCCGCATCATCGCGGGAACCGATGTGGCGCCGTATGCCGTCACGCTGCAGGCGGAGCTGCAACTCCTCGTGCTGGCCGGCTTCTCACCCTACGAGACGCTGCGGGCGGCCACCGTGAACGCCGCCGACGCGCTCGGCGTGGGCGAGCACCTCGGCAGCATCGGACCGGGGAAGATCGCGGACATGGTGATTGTGAGCGGCAATCCGCTCCAGGACATCCGGCGCGCCCGCGACATCCGCACGGTCATCCGCACGGGTCAGGTACACGAGATCGATACCCTGCTGCGGCGACCATGAACGTGTACTCAAGGCTGCTGTAGCCGCGTTGAGGTAGGCGCGTACCCTACGCGGGAAGTCGAGCCAAGGGTGTGGTGGACCGTTCAGGCGGGGATCGTGGCAAGCAAGGGGAAGCGAGCCGAGCATGGTACAGTCCTACAGGAATCTCGCGGATCAAGCGGAGCGCGTCGTTTCCGCTATGCCCGAGCCGGAGCTCCGGCGAGCCGCCTTCGATAAAGTGTACCATGAACTCCTCGCGACGGATCGCGAGCTCGATGCCTACAAGCTCATTCTCGATCTGTGGAAGAGCGAGAACCCCATCAAGACGAACAAGCTCCAGGTCTTGCTGGCGGTCAACGCGCTCCTCGTGTCGGGGCTCCAGATATCGGGCGACGTGATCGCAGCGGAGAACTGGCCCGTGTACGCGGCCGGTGCGGTCTTCAGCGTGATCTGGACGCTGTCCATCGGGCGTACGTCGCTGTACCAGGAGATTTGGCAAATCAAGCTGCGACAGCTGCAGGCCCGCCACGAGGGCGACCCGCGATTTCAAGTGCTGGACACGTCCGCGGAGAAGCCGGCTGCGCCGATCCTCCTCCGCTGCTTTGGGGCCGTTTCCTCGCGATGGTATCTGGTGTTTTCGCCGTTCGGCTTCGCCGTGGCGTGGTTGCTTCTCCTGGCTGTGAGCCTCGGTCGGTGAGGCCCAGCGACCTCTTACAGCACGAACGTGCGGTGGGAGCACGGCCCGTGGCCAAGAAAAGTGCCGGTCTGCTGCTTTTCCGCGAGACGTCGCGTGGCCTCGAGGTGCTATTGGTGCATCCGGGTGGACCCTTCTGGGCCAACAGAGACGAGGGCGTGTGGTCCATCCCCAAGGGAGAGCTCGAGGACGATGAGGACCTGCTGGCCGCCGCCAGGCGCGAGTTCGAGGAAGAGACCGGCTTCGAGGCCGGCAGTGGTGAGGTTATTCCACTCGAGCCACTGCGTCAGACGAGCGGTAAAATCGTTTACGCCTGGGCCATGAGGCGAGACCTCGATCCGGCGGACTTGAAAAGCAACTCGTTCTCCATGGAATGGCCGCCGCAGTCCGGGAGGCAGCAGGAATTCCCCGAGGTTGACCGAGCCGCGTGGCTTCCGATCGAGTCCGCTAGACGGAAGATCGTGAAGGGTCAGGCGGGCTTCCTCACACAGCTGGAACAGATGCTAGCGAGCGCTCGCGCGAGTCCTGAACACTACGCAGCCGGGGAGGACTGAGGTTGCGGATTCGCGCGGCCGGAAGAATAAGGCGGCAGATCCGCTTCTGCTGTGGGGAAGCCACGCAAGAGTGCGTGATTGAAACGACGGACTAAACGGCCGGCGGGCGGGCCGACGCCCGCCCCCCGGCCGCAAT
>JACQVC010000160.1 GCA_016209995.1 Gemmatimonadota bacterium | reverse complement strand
GTCGAGCAGGGGACGTCCGTAGCTGGGACCGAGCGGCCGCGGCCGCAGGCCGGGAAGCGCCGCTGACCGCCGGATCGAAATGCCAGGTGCGTCGGCGCCGGTCGGATAAGTGACCACCAGGACGTCGACGCCGCGGCGCTGCAGATGCCGCGCCTCCTCGTAGATGCGCACGTGGCAGCCGCGGTCACCGAAAAATGGCGTCGGCGCCAGCATGAGCACACGATCGATCGGCGGTGAGGCGCTGTGTGACGACACTGATACGAGGGGGGCGAAACCAGCCCATTATAGCCCACCGCCTGAGCTCGGACCGATCGGTGAGCTGTGGTAACCTTAGCGACCCGCTGGCTTTGCCGACGCTGGCGGACCAGCATGGGCGCCCAGGAGGATCCGCGCATCACGGCGATTCAACACGAGCTGTCCGACCCGGGACGCTCGCGGTTCCAGCGCTATTGCGATCTGGTGGTCGGCCGGCGCGGCGTCTGGGCCTGGCTCCGCTACGAGCTCGTCATGCTCGTCTCGTCGGGGCTGCCGGGGGCTTTGGGACTCTTCCTGCGCTCGATCCTCTACCCGCGGCTGCTCGGGGCGTGCGGGCGCCACGTGACCTTCGGCGCAAACGTCGTTCTGCGCCACCCGCACAAGATTCGGATCGGAGATAGCGTGGTCATCGACGACGGCTGCTGTCTCGATGCCAAAGGGGTCGATCGCGGCAGCATCGTCATTGGCCATGGCGTGTTCGTGGGCCGCAACACGATCCTGAGCTGCAAGAACGGCGAGATCGTCATCGATGACGACGCGAATATCGGGTTCAACTGCGAGATCTTTTCAGCCGCCCGGGTGCGGGTTGGCAAGCGCGTGCTGATGGCCGCCTACACCTACCTGGTCGGCGGGGACCACGTCCACGATCGCGTGGACGTTCCCGTGCTGCACCAAGGGCGGACGGCAATCGGGATCGACGTTGACGACAACGCTTGGCTTGGCGCGCATGTAGTCGTGGCCGATGGATCCCGCATCGGCCGGGTTGTGTTTGTGGGGGCGGGGGCGGTCGTCATCGGGGAAATCCCGGCGTTTCAGGTGGCGGCAGGGGTGCCAGCGCGGATCTTGCGCGACCGGCGAGAGGCGCCGCGCGAGCACACCGGTTGACCGTGAACGGTACGCTCTTCGGGCGGTGGCGCGAACCCGTCCTCGTCTGGACGACGGCCAGCCTGTTGGCCGTCCTCCTGACGTACCCGTACGCCTGGCTTCTCGGCAGCGCCGGGCGCCTGGACTCCGGCGACGGACAGTTCAGCATCTGGAACATCGCCTGGGTCGCGCGCACCATCATCGTCGATCCGCGTAACCTGTTCAACGCGAACATCTTCTATCCACATCGCAACACGTTGGCATTTTCGGAATTAAATCTCGGGGCGGGCATCATGGCCGTGCCCGTGTACTGGCTGTCGGGTGGGAATCCCTACGCGGCGCACAATTCCGTGCTGTTGCTGTCGTTCGTGTTGTCGGCAGTCGGTGCGTACTATCTGACGCGACATGTCACCGGCAGCCGCGGCGCCGCCGCGGTGGCGGGGGTCATGTTTGCCTATTGCCCGTACATCTTCGCGCGCACGGCCCACATTCAGCTCATGTTGACCGCCGGCCTGCCGTTCAGCCTGCTGGCGTTCCACCGGCTGGTCGAGCGGCAAACGGCTGGGCGGGCTGTCGTTCTTGGCACGACACTCGCCGCCCAGGGGTTGTCGTGCGGCTACTACGGGTACTTTGCCGGGCTGATGGTCGGCGTGGGGGTGCTCTACTACGCCATAGTCCGTCGGCTGGGCGGCCAGTTTCGGTACTGGGTCGCCGTCGCTGGCGCGGCCCTCACCTCGGTCGCCATCGTACTGCCCTTCCTGCTGCCGTACCTGGCGCTGCAGGAGGACGGGGCATTTGCCGAACGAACGCTCGCGGAAGCGAGGCTTTACTCGGCCGACTGGCGCTCGTATCTGGCGTCACCCGCGATCAGCCATCGGTGGCTGCTGCCGCTGATCGGAGCCTGGAAGGACGTTCTGTTCCCCGGCTTTCTGGCAACGGTTCTGGCGGCATTCGGCGTCTGGACCGGGGTGCTCGGCCGGGTTGAGGCGAAAGACCAGCAGACTGGGACCGCCGGCCCTGCTTCTGGTCGGGAAACCGCGCTTCTTTATCTGCTGATCGGCGGACTCGCGCTCTGGGCCTCATTCGGACCCGATGCCGGCCTGTACACGCTGCTCTTCGAAGGGTTGCCGGGCTTCAGCCTCCTGCGGGCGCCGTCGCGGCTGGGAATCGTCGTTTCGTTGGCCCTGACCGTACTGGCCGCCATCGGCCTGCGGTCACTCGTCTCCGCACGGGGACGCTACGGACCAGCGCTGGCCGCGACGCTCACGCTGGCGGCTGCGCTTGAGCTCGCGGCCGTACCCGTGCGCGCCGAACCCGTGCCACCGGTCCCGGTCGTCTATCGCCTGCTGGCCCGTCTGCCGGACGGGCCGGTGGCCGAGTTTCCCTTCTTCTGGGAGCGGCAAATCTTCTACCGTCACGTCTATTACATGCTGTACTCGACGGTGCACTGGAAGCCGCTCGTCAACGGATACAGCGACTACATTCCGTCGGACTTTCGCGAAATGGTCCTTCCGGTCAGTTCCTTCCCGGCAAGGGATGCCTTCAAGCTGCTCGAAGAGCGTGGCGCCCGCTATGTCATCTTCCACCTGCACTTCTACGACGCGCGTAGTCGGGAGAAGCTGCTCGAGGCGATTGAGGAGTACCAGACCTACCTTCGGCCCCTGTGGCGGGAGGGTGAGGACTGGCTCTTCGAGATCGTGAAGTATCCGGCCTGAACGTGCGCAGGCTCAGCGGGGCGGCGAAATCCAGCCTTGCTCGACGTACCACCTGGCCGTCTCCGTCAGGCCTTCATCGTTCGACCAGCGGACCGTGTAGCCGAGGACCTCCCGCAACTTCCGGGTCTCGAACGACCGATCTTTCGTGTAGAAGGCGACGCGGCGTCGATAGAGCGGCGGCTCCACCCCGAACGGCGTGCACACCGCCTCGCAGACAGCGGCGGCAGCGAAGAAAGGCCATGCCGGCAGCCTGATCACCCGGACTTGCCGGCCGAGCGCCCGGCCGGCAACCCGGCCGAGGTGCTCGAGGGTGATCGAGTCAGGATTGCCCACGATGAACACCTCACCAAGCGCCTTCGGGCTCACCGCGGCGAGCATCAGCACCTCGACCAGATCGTCTACGTGAATCAGGTGATACAGGCCGCGTCCGCTCCCGAGCAGCGGAAAGAGGCCGCGGGCGGCCATCCGGAACAGCTTCAGGAGGCGCGTGTCGCCGGGCCCGTAGATCGCGCAGGGCCTCAGCACGGTCAGGGGGAGGCCGCGCGAGGCGGCGAACTGGCGCAGCCAGGTTTCGGCTTCGGCCTTCGTGCGTTGATACTCGTCGTCAGGATTGAACGGACTCGACTCGACGGCTGGCGGATGGGCGATGTGGCCGTGGACGCCGATCGTGGAGACGTGGACGAAGCGCTTCAGTACCGGACTCGTCGACGCAGCCTCCGCCAGCTTCTGGGTACTGACGACGTGGACGCGGCGGTAGGTGTCGGCGCTCGCCCGCGCCTCGCGGTACGCCGCGGCGAGATGAAAGATGTACTCCGCGCCGGCCACGGCTTCGGCGACGGTCGCGTCGTCGAAGACCTGGCCCCGAATCCAGTCGATGGGCAGCCCGCCGAGCCGATCGACGCGCGAGCCGGGGCGTGCAATCGCCCGCACCCGGGCGCCTCGCTCGATGAGCCGGTGCACGAGCCGCGAGCCGCTGAAGCCGGTGGCGCCTGTCACCGTGACTTGCGCGCCGCGGAGCGGCGTGTCCGGCGCGGCGCTCATGGGGCGTCGGTCGCCACGCCCGGCTGCGTCCCCAAGTCGAGCCAGAGGTCCGGATAGAAGTCGGCTCGCGCGTTATCGGTGACGCGCACCCACTCGTCGACGTCCGACAGATTGGCGGAAAAGCGGCCGACGTACAGCTCCACACCCGCACCGCCGCCGCGTACCCGGTTCCAGAAGCGGCCCTCGGTGTAAGGTCCGGTCATGGTCAGGAATGGCAGCTGGTTGCTCCAGCGCGGATGATAGATCTCGTAGCCGTCCACGCCGGGAGCGCGGCTGAGGTCGATCTGCCAGGACCGGCCCGTGGCGCCTTCGATAAACGTCAGGTTCCGGTGATCGTTGTCCAGAAACCACATCCGGCGGCTGTCATCGGGAGCGAGCGCAGCCCAGCAGCCGGCCCCGAGCGGCGTGAACGTCCCGT
>JACQVC010000172.1 GCA_016209995.1 Gemmatimonadota bacterium | reverse complement strand
GCTGATGGTCAAGGGGGTCAGCGAGCAGACGGTGGCCGACGGGCACGGCCCGGTCCACGCCCTCGATCAGGCCCTGCGCAAGGCGCTGGCGCGGTTCTACCCGACGCTGGCCCAGATGCACCTCTCCGACTTCAAGGTCCGCGTGATTGACGAGCAGCAAGGCACCGCCGCCAGGGTCCGCGTGCTGATCCAGTCCCACGACGCGGACGACTCCTGGTGGACAGTCGGCGTCAGCGACAACGTCATCGAGGCCAGCTGGCAGGCGCTCGCCGACTCCGTGGACTACAAGCTCACGAAAGACCGTGCCGCTTCCCCCGACCTACGACCCGCACGCCGCTGAGGCGGCCTGGTATCCCCGCTGGGAATCGGCCGGCTATTTTCAGCCGCGCCTGACGCCGGGCCATGCGCCGTACGTCATCGTCATCCCCCCGCCGAACGTGACGGCCCCCCTGCACATGGGACACGGACTCAACAACACCATCCAGGACGTGCTGATTCGCTGGCAGCGCATGCGCGGTCGTGTGGCGTTGTGGGTGCCGGGCACCGACCACGCGGGCATCGCCACGCAGAACATCGTCGAGCGCCGCCTGGCCGAGCGCGGGCTCACGCGTTTCGACGTGGGGCGCGCTGCGTTCGTGGAGGAAGTGTGGCAGTACGTGCGCGAGACCGGTGGAGCGATCCTGGATCAGCTCAAGGCGATCGGCTCGAGCTGCGATTTTCAGCGCACGCGGTTCACGCTCGATCCGGGCCTGAGCCGCGCGGTGCGCGAGGTGTTCGTGCGTCTCCACGAGAAACAGCTCGTCTACCGGGGCGAGTACATCATCAACTGGTGTCCGCGCTGTCTCACGGCGCTCTCGAACGAGGAGGCCGAATCGGAGGAGGTCGACGGCAAGCTGTATCGCCTGCTGTATCCGCTGCCTGCGGAGATGAACGCGATGGCGGCCCGGGCGGCCGCGGCCGAAGGAAGCGCGCTGGCCCGCCTGGCCGATGGCCGTTGGGCGCTCACGGTGGCGACGACGCGTCCCGAGACGATGCTCGGCGACACGGCGGTGGCCGTGCATCCCGAAGATGTTCGCTACCGTGGTCTCGTCGGGCAAAGTCTCGAGTTGCCTCTCACGGGACGACGTATCCCGATCATCGCCGTTGACGCCGTGGATCCCGTGTTCGGCTGCGGCATGGTGAAGGTGTCGCCGGCGCACGATCCCAACGTTTTCGAGATCGCTCGCCGCCACGGCCTCCCCTTGGTGGACATCCTCACGCCGGAAGCGCACACGAACGAGAACGTGCCCGCGGCGTTCCGCGACCTGGATCGCTTCGCTGCGCGGCGCGCGGTGATCGATACCTTCAAGAAGCTGGGGCTGTTTGCCGGCGAAGAAGCGCACCGGCACGCCGTCCCGCATTGCTACCGTTGCGAAACCGTCGTGGAGCCGCGGGTCAGCGAGCAGTGGTTCGTGCGCATGAAGCCGCTGGCCGAGCCGGCGCTGGAGGCCTCGCGCCAAGCGATCATTGCGTTCACGCCCGAGCGCTGGAAGAAGGTCTACGAGAGCTGGCTGGAGAACATCCGTGACTGGTGCATTTCGCGCCAGCTCTGGTGGGGCCACCGCATCCCGGTCTGGTATTGCCGGAAGCCGGGCTGCGACGGCGAGCCGATCGTCGCGCGCGAGGATCCGACCGCCTGCCCACACTGCGGTTCGTCCGACCTCGAGCAGGATCCGGACGTCCTGGACACCTGGTTCAGCTCGTGGCTGTGGCCGTTCAGTGTGTTCGGCTGGCCCGAGCGGACCGCTGACCTGAAGGCGTTCTACCCGACGCACACGTTGTCGACAGCGCCCGAGATCCTCTTCTTCTGGGTCGCCCGCATGATCATGGCCGGTTACGAGTTCATGGGCGAAGCGCCGTTCACGCAGGTCTATCTCCACGGAACCGTGCGGGATACGCTGGGACGCAAGATGTCGAAGTCGCTGGGCAACGGCATCGATCCGCTCGAGGTTGTGGAGCGATACGGAGCGGATGCGCTTCGGTTCACCGTTCTTTCGGCCGCGGCAGTGGGCACGGACCTCTATCTCGACCCCAATGACCTGGAGGCCTCGTTCGCGCCAGGCCGTAACTTCGCGAACAAGGTTTGGAACGCGGGGCGTTTCACGCTCATGAACGTGGGTGAAGAGCCCGTGCGCTCGTTGCGGGAGGTGAGCGGCTCGCTCGAGTTGGCGGACCGCTGGATCCTCTCCCGCATATCCCGCACGAGCCGGGAGATGGCCTCGCACCTCGAGGCGTTCCGGTTGCACGAGGTCGCGGCGAGCGTGTACCGGTTCTTCTGGGGCGAGTTCGCCGATTGGTACCTCGAGCTGGTCAAGCCGCGGCTGCGCGCGGAAGCGGGCGAGGGGAGCGATGGAGGCCGACGGAGCCGAGAGGCGGCCAGGGCGACGCTGACCGTCGTGCTGGATCGCGCGTGCCGACTGCTCCACCCCCTGATCCCGTTCGTTACCGAGGCGCTATGGTTGCGCCTGCCCTGGC
>JACQVC010000171.1 GCA_016209995.1 Gemmatimonadota bacterium | reverse complement strand
GAACATCCTCGGCTCCGGGGTCGACGTCGACATGACCGTCCACGTAGGCGCGGGCGCCTACATCTGCGGTGAGGAAACCGGGCTCATGAACTCCCTGGAGGGGAAGCGCGGACAGCCTCGGGTGAAGCCGCCGTTTCCCGCCGCTTCCGGCATCTTCGGCATGCCGACCACCGTGAACAACGTCGAGACCCTGGCCGCGGTTCCGCATATCGTCGCGAACAGCGCGTCCTGGTACCGCCAGGGGGGAACCGAGAAGAGTCCGGGCACGAAGCTCTTCTGCGTGAGCGGTCACGTTCGCCGTCCCGGCAACTACGAGGTCCCGCTCGGCTTCGACTTCCGGGAGCTCATCTACGAGATGTGTGGCGGGATCCCGGGCGATCGTGCCCTGAAGGCCGTGATCCCAGGGGGCAGCTCGGTGCCGATCATGGCCGCGGACGAAATCGCGTGCGGGCTGGACTACGAGTCCGTGGCGCAGGCCGGCTCGATGCTCGGGTGCGGGTCCGTGATCGTGATGGACGAGACCACCTGCATCGTGAAGCAGGTGCGTCGGATGGTGCAGTTCTATGCCCACGAGTCGTGCGGGCAGTGCACGCCCTGCCGCGAAGGAACGGCCTGGATGACGAGCATCCTCCGCCGGATCGAAGAGGGGAACGGAACGGAGGCCGACCTCGATACGTTGTTGGAGGCCAGCGAAGAGGTGACCGGCACGACGATTTGCGTGCTCTCCGATTCAGCGGCCGCGCCGGTCGTTTCCTCGATCCGCAAGTTCAGGGAGGAGTATCTGTCGCACATCCACCGGGGGGTTTGTTCGGCGGTGGCGGCCGTCGCGGCGTGAGTGGCTCTGACGAGTTGCTGAGCGGCTAGCGAGCATGAGCGAGACTGAGACCAAAGCCACAGACACCGTGCGCTGCACGATCGACGGTCGCGAGGTGGTGGTGCCTCGGGGCACGACCATTCTGCACGCGGCCGAGAAGGTGGGGGTCAAGGTTCCGCACTACTGTTATCACCCGGGCATCCCTTCGCGGCCGGCCATGTGCCGAATGTGTCTGGTCGAGGTCGAGAAGATGCCCAAGCTCCAGCCCGCCTGCGTGACACCGGTGCAGGACGGCCAGGTCGTGCGAACCGAGGGAGCGAACGCACGGCGCATGCGGCAGGCTGTGCTCGAGTTCTATCTCCTCAACCACCCGCTGGACTGCCCGGTCTGCGATCAGTCCGGAGAGTGCAAGCTCCAGGACTACGTATTCGCGGAGGGGCGTAAGCATGGGCGTGGCACCGAGCCGAAGCGAGTCTTCGGCCGCGACGACTTCGGGGGTGACGTCCTCTTCTACGGCGATCGTTGCGTGATGTGCACGCGCTGTGTGCGCTTCATGAACGAGATCGCCGAGGACCCCAGGTTGTGTGTCGTCGAGCGAGGGGATCGATCCATCATTGACACGTTCTTCGAGGAGGGGCTGGCCGGATCGCCGTGGGCGGGAAACATCGTCGACATCTGCCCCGTGGGTGCTCTGGTCTCGAAAGACTTTCTGCACAAGCAGCGGGCCTGGGACCTCGACCACACGCCGTCGATCTGTCCTAACTGCAGCCAGGGGTGCAACATCCAGCTTCACGTACGCGATAACGCGGTACAGCGCCTGCGCCCGCGCCCCAACCTAGACGTGAACGGATACTGGATGTGCGACTACGGTCGCCAGCGGTACGAGTGGATGAATTCCGGCGAGCGCATCGAGGCGGCGATGGTGCGTGAAAGCGGCCGCGCCAAGGCCGTCGGCTGGCCGGAGGCTCTCGCGCGGGCGGCCGAAGCACTTCGTGGGGCCGCCGCAGCCGGCGTCGTAGCGCTGGCTTCGCCGTTTCACTCGAACGAGGATCTGGCTGCGACCGCCGCGCTCGTCGGCGCTCTCGGCGGTGGGTCCTTGTTGTACCGCTCGGAACTGGCGGCGAACGAGGTGCGCTGCCCCGGCTACCCGGGACTGGCCCGCCGCCGGGAGCTGGCTCCGAACGGGCGAGGGGCCGAGCTGCTGGGCTTTCGGCGAGTGGGTGATGAGCATGCGAGCGGCGACCTCGAGGAGCTGACGACGCATGGGGGCGTGCTCATTGTGCTGGGCGATCCGCTCCTGGATGCCGATGCGTCGTTTGGCACCGGCGCGCAGGCCTTCCTGTACGCAAACCCGCATACATCCGCAGCCGCGCGCCACGCCCATTTCGTGCTGCCGGTGACGACGTTCGCGGAAGCGGAGGGAACCTTCACGAATTTCGCGGGGCGGCTGCAACGCTTCTGGCCGGGGCTCGCCGCGCCGGGCATGGCGCGGCCGGCGTGGCAAGCGCTCTGGGCCATCGCGGCCGCGCTCACGGGCCAGATCGCGCCTACCACGGCAGCGGAAGCGTTTCGCCGCATCGGTCGCCAGGTGGCGGAGCTGGAGGGACTGACGTACGAGCAGATCGGGCCCACCGGGGCCCCGCTCCCGGCATCCGTCAGCGGGTCCGTGAGGTAGGCGATGGAAAAGGTCGCGGGTACAGCCTTCCTGATCGCGTCATCCGCGAAAGTCGTCGCCACCTTCACGTTGGTACTGCTGTCAGTGGCTTACATCACTTTGCTGGAGCGTAGACTCGCCGCGTTCATGCAGGACCGGCGCGGCCCGAACCGCGTCGGACCGTTCGGGCTGCTCCAGCCGATTGCCGACGGACTCAAGAATCTGCTCAAGGAGGAGACCAGTCCGGCGGCGGCCTCGAGGTTCTATTTCTTTCTGGGACCGATGCTGTCCCTCATGCCGGCGACTGTGATCTTTGCCGTGGTTCCGTTTGCGGCTCCCCTCCCGACGCCCTGGGGCGTCGTGGACATGATCGTGGCCGACCTGCCGGTGGGGATTCTGTTCGTCCTGGCGCTCAGCTCGCTGGCCGTCTACGGGATCGTTCTGGGGGGCTGGGCCTCGAACAACAAGTATGCGTTCCTGGGAGCGCTGCGCTCGAGCGCCCAAATGGTCAGCTACGAAGTGGCGTTGGGTCTCAGCCTCGTCGCCGTCTTGATGCTGGCCGGTAACGTCACGCTCACGGAGATGGTGTGGCGGCAACAGCAGCTCGACTGGTGGTTCGCGTTCCCGCTGGCCCTCGCCTTTCTGCTGTTCGTGATCTCGGCGTTTGCCGAGAACAACCGCCTGCCCTTCGACCTGCCCGAGGCGGAATCGGAGCTGATCACCGGCTATCACACGGAATACTCGGCGATGAAATTCAGCATGTTCTTCATCGCCGAGTACGCGCACCTCCTGACGAACTCCGCGCTGATGGCGACGCTCTTTCTCGGGGGGTGGGACATTCCATTCTGGCGAGGCGACGACATGTTTTGGGTAGGGGGAGCCCTGGTGAGCGGCTTCGACGCGACGGGCGCGCCGCTCCTCGCCGAGCCGGCGTGGTGGAAGACCGCACTGACCTTGGCGGCGTTCGCGGCCAAGACCTCGTTCTTCGTGTTCCTCTACATCTGGGTGCGCTGGACGTTGCCGCGCTTCCGCTACGACCAGGTCATGCACCTCGGCTGGAAGGTCATGATCCCCACAGCGCTGGCGTACATCATGCTGATCGGCGGCACGATCCTCGTTCTGGACGCGCTCAGGACCCCGTACGGATTCACGTATGGGCTGGTGCTCACCGCCGTCAGCCTGGTCGCAACCGGGCTCTTCGTGTTCGTGCTGGACCGGGATAGAATAATCGGCGGTGCCGACCTGACGCGGCGGAGATCAGGGACTGAATATCAGAGAGCAGAGATGATCGTGGCTTCGGATCTCTGAAGACAAGAGGGGTTCATGTGGCCATAGGAACAAAGATCATGACGAGACCGGAACCCGGTCGCGCCTCGTACGTGCGAGCCGCACTCAAGGGCATGGCGCTCACGTTTCGGCATCTCGTGAACCCGCACAAGGTCACGTACCAGTATCCGGAAGAGCGCTATCCGCTGTCCCCCCGCTGGCGCGGGACGCATCGCATGGAGGTGCATGCGGACGGGCGGCCCAAGTGCGTAGCCTGTGGACTCTGTCCCACGGTGTGTCCGGCCAACTGCATCCGGCTGGTGGGCGGCGAGGATGACAACGGCAACCGCTACCCGATCGTATACGAGATCGATGAGTTTCGCTGCATCTTCTGCGGAATGTGCCAGGAGGTTTGCCCGGTCGAGGCGATCCACGTGGGCCAGCACTACGAAAATGCGGAGTACTCGCGCGATCGCTTCGTCTACGATCTGGACCGGCTGATGGCGCAGGATCACCCCGTTACCCATCTCTGGGATCCTTCGGATCCGCGCACCGAGTAGAGACGCGGCGGATCTCATTCCATGGCAGAGGTCTTCTTCTACTTGCTCGCGGCGCTGGCGATCGGCGGCGGCGTCGGCATGGTCACGCGCAAGAACCCCGTCGGCAGTCTGCTGTTTCTGGTCCTCACGCTGGCGAGCCTCGCGGGCATTTTCGTGTTGCTGGACGCCCACTTCCTGGCCGCGATCCAGGTAGTCGTTTACGCGGGCGCGATCATGGTACTGTTCCTCTTCGTGATCATGCTCCTGAACCTGGGGCACGATTATCAGCCCGACATCCGGGGTGGGCTCTGGATGGTGATGGGCTTCGCGCTGAGCGGGCTGCTGGGCGGAATCCTGGCGCAGCGGTTTGGGGGAGGGGGAGAGCTGACGGGAGCGCTCTTGCCGGTCGCAGGTGGGCCGGGCGCCGTGCGGGCGCTGGTGGAGGAGCACAACGCGGTGGGCGCCATCGCCGGGCCGATGTTTCGGGACTACCTCGTGCCGTTCGAGGTGACCTCCGTACTGCTACTGGTCGCGATCGTGGGCGCGATCGTGCTCGCCAAGCGGCGCATCTGATGATGCTCGCCGAATCTCTGGTCCTGAGCGCGATCCTGTTCGTGATCGGCACGTTCGGCGTGCTCGTCCGCCGCAACGCCATCATCATCTTCTTGTGCATTGAGCTTCAGCTCAACGCGGTCAACCTCGCTTTCGTGGCGCTCTCGCAGTACGTCGGAATCGAGGGTCAGGTCTTCGTGTTCTTCGTGATGACCGTGGCGGCGGCCGAGGCGGCCGTGGGTCTCGCCCTCATCATCGCGATCTTCCGCCACTACGAGACCGTGAACGTCGATCAATTCAATCTGCTGCGGTCATGAGCTTCATCACCGCCTCCCTGAAAGCGGCCCTGCAGGTCGCCGCGCAGGCTCCCGGTGCAGGGAGCGAGTTCGAGCCGTTCTTCCCCGGGTTGATCGTTCTGCTGCCGGCCTTGGGCTTCCTGGTGAACGGCGTGCTGGCGCTGCTGGCGGCTCGGCGGGCCCTCGCGGTGCGGCCCGGCGCTGCGCGCGCGCACGCAGGCCCCGGAGGGCACGCAGGACACGGCGATCACGGACACCATAGCGCCCCTAGCGCGCACGCGGGCGGCCACGGGGTCGAGCCCAGACCTTTCACGCATCGCTGGCCGAGCTGGATCGCGCCGGGCGCCGTGGGACTGGCCTTCGTCATCGCCGGGGTGAACTTCCTGCGCATGGCGGGAGTGGAGCTGCACGAGCCGGTCATCGTGAGGTACTGGACGTGGATCGCGGCGGGCACACTGGAGGTCGACGCGGCCCTGCAGCTCGACCAGCTCTCGCTCTTGATGACGCTGGTGGTGACCGGAGTAGGCTTCCTCATCCACGTGTACAGCGTGGGGTACATGAGGGAAGACGCTGGATACCCTCGCTACTTCGCCTACCTGAACCTCTTCGTCTTCTTCATGCTCGTCCTGGTTCTGGGGTCGAGCTTCGCGACGATGTTCGTCGGCTGGGAAGGCGTAGGGCTGTGCAGCTATCTGCTCATCGGGTTCTGGTTTTCCGATCGCGCCAAATCGGAT
>JACQVC010000155.1 GCA_016209995.1 Gemmatimonadota bacterium | reverse complement strand
TGCGCCACAGCGAGGGCCGCGCACCCCTTGGTCAGTTCGTCGAGGGTCCCCGTGTCCATGATCAGGCGGTCTTTGTGCCAGGTCGCTTCGAGCAGGCGGTGGTAGTTCGCAAGCGCCCGCCACACTGCCGGCACCCGATCCACGCCAAGCGCCCCGCGGGCCCAGGCACGGATCTCGGCCAGGAGTCCAGCCGAGTCGCCCGCCCCGTTCTCATCGACGAGAACCACGAGGGGCTCTCCGGCGACTCCACCGGAGTCCACTCCAACATCGGGCCTCAGCTGGAACGCGGCCGCCGCCGCCGTGAGGCTGGCCACATGCTCGGCCACTGCAACAATCTCAGCGACCGCCTGCTCGGATCCCGTCAGCCGCAGCACGGCGGCTGAATGGACCGTCAGTCAATACTCACAATGATTGGTCACCGAGACAGCCACGTGCATCGCCTCTTTGGCGAGCGGGGGCAGCACCGCATGTCGCAGGTAGGTGACCAAGCTGTGCCGAAAGTTGACCTCGAGCCAGGCCGGCCAGTGCGACTGTACCTGGAAGATGCCGAGGCCCAACAAGCCCTCGGCCGTCAGGCCCATGCGCGCGGCCAGGCGTTCGAGCATCGCCCGATCGTCGGGTGAAAAGTCGTCGAGCCGAGGCGCAGACAGTGTGGTCATACCAGCCCTCCCGCGGGTGATTCTACGAGAAGGGCACCGGTCGGTGCACCTCGGCAGACCGGCACGGTGAGCCAGCTCACACTCTGGGGAGAAGATCCCGGCTGGGTCAGAACTGGAACCGGACCCCCACTTCGATTTCCCGGGGATCGAAGGCGCTGATCGACCGGCCGAAGTGCGGCGAGGTCCGAATCCCCACCGGCGTGCCGAAATGGGTCCAGTTGAAGGCGTTGCTGAGATTCGCGAAGACGTTGAGGTTCGGCGCCCCGCTCCTGCGGCCCAGCTGGAACGCCTTCGAGACATTCGCGCTGACGTCGCCGGTGCGCGGCCCGCGCTCGCTGTCGCGGGGCACACCGGGCGGCCGGTCGTTGGTGACCCCGTCCCCGTTGTCATCCCGGCCCGTCGTAATCGAGTACGGATTGCCGTCGCGCACCCAGACGTTCGTGGTGAGGAAGACACCCCACGGCAGGCGGGCGTTCACGCCCATCGAGAACCGTTGACGGGTCACGCTCGTGAAGTCGGCGCGCAGGTCATGGTTGTCGGTCGGCGCGCCGAAGGCGCCGGTGGTGTCGTTCCGCTCCAGCTCCCGCGTGTAGTCGGCGTTCACCGTAAAGATGCTGAGTCGCTGCCGCATCGTCAGGCCGATCGCGCGGGCCGTGGATCTGCCGGTCGATTCGAGCCGCCAGACGTTGCCCTCGGAGGGACTGGGTCGAACGGTCTGGCCGGGTGGCGGTGCGTTCAGGTTGCGGCTTCGCAGCAGCCGGAAGCCGCGCTGGTAGTCGTAGGAGGCGGTGACGAACAGGTTGCCGCGGAAGCTTCGCTCGATCTGCACCGATGAGTTGACGTCGTAGGGCGCCGCCAGGTCCTGCGCCCGCACGCGGCGTGAAGAGGGCGGGACGATGATCGCGTCGCCCGACTGGAAGGGATCGGGATATGAAGGGTTGGTGACGACGATCTCGAACTGACGGGCGCCATCGAGACGCGCCAGCGTGTTCTCGATGCCGATCCCGACGCGCGAGTGGAAGATGCCGAGGCCGGCGCGGACGACCGTCGAGCTCCCCAGCGCATAGGCCACGCTCGCCCTCGGGGCCAGGTTGTTCCCGTCGTTGAGGTTGGTCTGCCGCTCGTAGCGCAGACCCGAGAACACCGTGAAGCGGTTCGACAGGCGCAGCTCGTGCTGGACGAACAAGCTCCATTCCGACTGCCCGCTCTTGAGTTCGGGATTGCCGCGCGTGACGGTGTACAGGATGGGTGTGCCGGCCCCGTACGACGGCAGATCGGAGAACGTGAAGGCCCCGAGAAAATTGTCCCTCGAGATCTCGTGCGTCCTCGGACGATACACCACGCCGCCGGTGCGCAGCGTCCACCGATCGCGGGTATGGATCCAGAGCGTGCTCAACTGTTCGGTGCCGTTCCGGCTGGAACTGTCGTTCGAGGCGCCACCACCGTTGAAGGCCCCGAGCACGTTGATGGCGACCGCAGAGGTCGCCGGCACGGCGGTCTGGCGGCTGCTCGACGAACTGAACGTGATGTCCTCGACCGTCCGGTCCGACACGAACCAGACATGGCGCAGGCTGGTGTTCCGGTTGCCCCCGTCGTAGTTGATCGCGCGCTCGGGCAGCGAGAAGCCGCCAACGCCCTGATTCTCGGTGTCGAAGTGGGCGACATTGACGTTGAAGTGCAGCGACTGGCTCGTGTTGAGCTGCAGCGTGCCGTTGGCGTAGCCGCTGCGGAACACGTACGGGCGCGTAAAGCCCAGCCGCACGCGGCCCTGAAGAGTCTGGGCGTTCACCGTCTCGGCATTGTCCTGCTCGCTCTGGTTGAACCCTCCGCTGAGGGTCAGCCGGTTCCGGATGAGGGGCCCGCTCGTGTTCAGGTTGATGTTGCGCTGCTGGTACGGCGGGCGGTTCGAGGCGAACGGGTTGCGCGCGTTCAGCGATTCGTCCTTGAACCGGAACTGATAGGTGCCGTGCCAGGCGCCGGTGCCGCCTCGCTGGATGATCTGGGCCTGCACGCCGCTGCCGCTCGAGGAGCCGAAGCTGCCGCCGCTCGACGATTGGCCGAAGTACTGGTTTTCCGGCGTGAACGGGTTGTTGTTGATCCGAATCTGCTGTACCTGCCGGCTCGTGCCCGCCGTGCCCGCGCCGGCACTCGCGTCATTTCCTCTGCCGGCGAGATGCGCGTCCCAGACTTTGAGCTGCGCCGGGTCGAGGTACTGGCGCACACGCTGGCTGAAGTCTTCGTTCATCCACGCGATGCCCGCACGGGCCCGGTCGAGCTGTTCCCCTTGGGGCGGACCGGCGCTGAAGTTCATGACGTCGCCGAACAGCTGCTCGGAAGCGCGCCGCGACTCCTCGAGCACCAGCGCGATCGAGCGTGCCTGCGCCTCGGAAAACGGCAGGCCGGCCCGTTCGAGCACCTGGACCAGCTCGTCCTTGATCTCGTCGAGCGGATTGCGCGTGACCAGGCCGCGCTCCTGCCCTGGAGCCGAAGTCGCACCGAGCAGGAACACCACGACCGCTGCCGCGCCACGCGGCCAGTGTGAGCTGCCGTACATGAAATGCGGAGCCTTTTCTCATTAGACGCCGAAACGCTGTACTTGTCTGGGTGGATCGAAAGAAATTCCCCGTGTCGGCGCGTGCACGGCCTACAATCGCATGCAGCGGAGGGCAGACGTGCGGACCATGGCGGGAGCGTTGGGACTGGCGCTGGTCGCGGTCGGCGGAGTTCAGCCGCCCGGTCTGGCGGCGCCGGCAGTACAGCAGGCGCGCATCCGTCCGCCGGCAACCGTGACCTGCGGGCCCGACCAGCTGAGCGCTGCAACCGGCGTCGTCACCTCCTACGTGCGCGGCGCCGACCGGACCGTGCTTCGCATCGACACCGACTGGAACACCCGCGAAGAGGTCACCATCGAGCACCGCGGGGCGGCCGATCCGAGCGCATGGTATCTGGTGCGCGGCGAGAAGTTCACGGCCGCCGACTGGGCGCGCATCGAGGGGGCCGGCCGGCAACTGCAGCCGGGGACCAGGGCGACCGCCTGGCTGTGTGACGGTGGGCCCAACCCCATCGTCGACTGGCTCGCGGCCGAAGAGCCGCGGCCGGGACGCTAGCGCGTCCCGGCCCGGGCCGGCGCCAGCGCGCCGGCCCGGTCGGTTGTGACACTACCAGCGCGGCTCGCGACGGCTGCGGCCACCCTGACCGCCACCGCCGCCGAACGCCGGCTTCGGACGGGCTTCGGTGACCGTCAGGCTGCGCCCGCCGAGCTGGGTCTGATCCAGTCCGGTGACGGCGCGCTGCGCCTCCTCGTCGGTGCTCATCTCGACGAACGCGAAGCCACGAGCCCGGCCCGTGGCCATATCGCGCATCACGTTCACCGATTCCACCTGTCCGAACGGGGTAAACAGATCCTGAAGCTGTGTTTCCCCGGTGTCGTACGGGAGGTTGCCGACGTACAGTTTTCGACTCATCGATCACTCCTTACCGCGTCTCGAATCGAGCACGCGGTCCGCCCATGGGCGGGTGGTACGGAACAAGCCTGAGTGGGTCATCCACTCTCGCTAACTCAGAATCGGAGGGATCGAGGCTTGACGGCTCGGTCGGCTCTGACGCGGGGCTCAGCGGTCACGGGCGGGTTCCTGACGCGCTCTATAGTACACGATTCGGAGGTCGCGGTGGAAGAATAGTGCGTGTATACTGGAAGCGTCTGCTTTCCTGAGCCCTGTCGCTCGTTCCCCGGCGGTCGCGCCGGGCGCAAGCCCAGCCCTCATCAAAGCGTAAAGGGGGACCGTACGCACCAACGGCGTGTGTCACCGGCCGAGGTGACTCGCCGGTCGCGTTTGGCCGCGGCAGTCCGGACCCGACACCACCGTGGAGGAGATCGATGGTCAGACGACCTGAAGACATGAACTCATTCGAGTTCATCGCGATGGCAACCCTGCGGACCGTCCAGCTGACGCGAGGGTGCATCCCCCGCGTGCCGGTGGGCCACAAGTTGACCACCACGGCACAGCTCGAGGTCGCGGGGAGACACATTCTGAAACTCCCGCGGGCGGCGCCGCTGCCCCCTCAGGCGCCCGGTCGCCATGACGTGTAACCTCCCCCAGCCCCCCGAAGCGCCTGAATCCGGATTCCCTCCCCAGCGACCGCGCCGCCCATGCCCGGCTGGCCGGCCCATTTGATACCATGCTGGCCGGTACACCAGTCGGACGCCGACAGCGCCGATCCGCTCGAGGGGCGAATGAACTTACGCACGAACGGGCAATGGTTGCGTTGGACCGGCCTCGCTGTCGCCACCGCCTCGCAGCTCCTGGCGACCTCACCGCTCGAGGCACAGGCACCACGCCCGGAAGACATCGCGGCAGGCATGCGGATCTACCGGCAAAAGGGAGATTGCCAGGCCTGCCACGGCTGGGCGGCTGACGGCCGGAAGATGGACAGCCAAATGCCCGACGGCGCCGATCTGCGATCCAGCCAGCTCACGCGAGCGCGACTCGTCACGGCGATCAAGTGCGGGATTCCCGGCAAGGCCATGCCGGCATTCGATCGGCTGGCGTACAGCGACGGCCGCTGTTACGGCATGCGGGAAGCCGACCTGCGGCGGCTCCCCACGCAAATGCCCGATCCGGCGGCGCCGCTGCAGCCGCGAGAGATCGAACAGCTGGCGGACTTCCTGTTCGCCAAGGTCATCGGCCAGGGTCCCATGAATCGCACCAAATGCATCGAATACTGGGGCTCCGACGTGGAGATTTGCCGCGACCTGCCCGACTAGTCCGGACGCCCAGGAACGCCGGACTCCCTCGTCCCATTCGCACGGGCCGCCCTCGCCTCCCGACGGCCATTGCCGGCGGGTCATTGTCCCTGAATGGTGACTATGCTAGCCTAGTGCCACGAAGCCTCGCCTCGAAGGACAAGGCCGGCGAGAGTCTGCCGTCTCGAGGCGCGGAGGTCCATCATGAAACACAACCGCGGAGCGGTGTGCGCCTGGCTGGCTGTCGGAGTGGCGATTTCCTGTTTCCTGCCGGCAGCGGCATTCGGCCAGGAGCCCAAAGGCGCGTTCGTCGATGGTGAATTCGTCGAGAATTACGAGTACGTGCCGGACTTCATGCCCCCGGAGGAATTGCTCAGGCTCATTACTGAGAAATCCGACAGCGTCGTGATCGTCGATACGGCGGCCCCGCTGATCTGGGAAGACGAACATATCCCCGGTGCGGTCAACTTTCCCTGGGTCCACGAGCTTTCGCTGCCCGTGCCCCTGCCTCGCGACAAGACCCTGGTGATCTACTGCGCCTGCAACGATCATGAGGACTCGGTCGACATCGCCAAGAAGCTCAGTCAGATGGGGTACCTGAAGGTCAAGGTCCTCCAGGGCGGATGGTTCAAGTGGTTGGACCTGGGATACCGGACCGTGAGCAAGGATGAGGAAGAGAAGGAGGCGCTGTGATCAGGGCTAGAGTCATCGGCGGGCTTGTCGTCCTCGGCTTCTTTCTGCCTGCTGCCGGCGCCGTAGCGGCCGAACTCATCTCCGGTCTTTCCGCCGGTGAGCCGACGCAGTCCATTCCTGTCTTCGATGTCACCGGGCCGTACAAGGGCCAGCGCATCTGCTACGTCTGCGACTTTCAGGCCGATCCCAATGTCCTCGCGTTCTTCCGCGACACTTCGAAAGAGACTGCGGACCTGATCGTGCAGCTCAACAAGCTCTATCTGAGCCACAAGGCGCGCAACTTCAAGGCCGTCGTCATGATGGTGGGCGGCGCAGAGACAAAAGCGTGGCTCGAGGATTTGAGTCGGTCGGCGAAGCTCGAAATTCCGTTGACATACTTCAATAAGGGCCCGAAGGACGTCGCCGCGCGCCTGTATAAGTTGAATCCCGAGGTTGAGAACACGTTCCTGGTGACCACCGATCGTTATGTCGTCACCAACGTCTCAGGCATAGCGCCCGAGGAGTTCGGCCAGGTGGCCGACGCAACAGCCAAAATGCTGGCGGCCGGGAGCAGCCGGAACCGTCGATAACACGTCACCAGTGCCTCGCGAAGTCGTGTTCTCTGCCGTGGTGCTGTCGGCGCTGGCGGTGTTCGGCTGGTCGATGCCGGGTGGGCATGTGGCCGCAGCCGGGCAACAAAGCGGCACCGAGACTGCCAGCAGCGGTGAAGCAGTCTACCGTGCACAGTGCACGCTCTGCCACGCGCGCGCGCTGTTTGAGAACATGCCGGCGCGGCGCATCCTTCGAGCCCTCGAGTCCGGCATCATGGCGCCCTTCGCCGCCGGCCTGGGTCGAGCCGAGCGCGAAGCGGTCTCGGACTACCTCGGCACGCCGGATTCAGAATCGGGGCCTTCCCCGGAAGCGTTCTGCGGCGACCGCACGGTCGCGGTGAATGCCGCTTCAGCGCCGGCCTGGAACGGCTGGAGCCAGACCGCCGGCAACATGCGCTATCAACCGGCGGAAGCCGCCGGCGTGTCGGTCCAACAGGTCCGGGATCTCAAGCTTCAGTGGGCGTTCGGATTCGATCGCGATCTGGCTTCGTACTCGCAGCCGGCGGTGATTGACGGCCAGGTGTTCGTCGGCAGCGATGGAGGCGTGGTGTATGCGCTCCAGGCCGAGACCGGGTGCATTCAGTGGACGTTCGCAGCGCGCGCACCCATTCGGACCGCCATCCTCGTTGCGGCCCGGGACTCCGGGCACGCGGTTCTGTTTGGCGACCAGACCGCCTGGTTCTATGCCCTGGACGCGAAGACGGGACAGCTTCTCTGGAGCCGTGAAGTCGACGACCATCCTACGGCCCGGATCACCGGCTCTCCTGTCACTTACGAGGGGGTCGTCTTCGTTCCGGTGGCGAGCCTGGAAGAGCAGCTCTCGATGAAGCGCGACTACGACCAGTGCTGCACGTTCCGCGGCAGCGTCGCCGCGCTCCGCGTCGAGGACGGGACGGTCATCTGGAAATCGTACCTGATTGCTGAGACAGCCCGCCGGATCGGCACCGCCAAGGACGGTCGATCGATCTGGGGACCTTCGGGCGCCGGCGTCTGGTCGGCCCCCACGGTGGACCCCCGGCGCGGCGTGGTCTACGTCACGACCGGCAACAACTACTCGCCGCCAGCCACCCCCATGAGCGACGCCGTCGTCGCCCTGAACATGACGACCGGCGCCGTGGTCTGGACGCGCCAGATCACGGCCGACGACGTGTTCAGTGGCTGCGGGACCTGCGTGGACGAACGCGGCCGCGGCCCCGACCACGATTTCGCGGCCTCTGCCATTCTGGTCTCGCGCGACGGCGGCCGGGACATCCTCCTCGCCGGCCAGAAATCGGGCATCGTCTACGGATTCGATCCAGACCGGCAGGGTGAAATCGTCTGGCAAACGCGCATCGCCCAGGGCAGCTCCCACGGCGGGGTGCAGTGGGGCATCGCCAGCGACGGCGAGTACGTCTACGCGCCGATCGCCGACGGCGGTTTTACGCGCATCGAGGACGCCGACGGCTTTCGCCGCGCCATGCTGGAGCCGAACGGAGGCGGCGGGTTGGCGGCGCTACGGGTGACTGACGGAGCGCTGGTGTGGCGGGCCGAGCCCGCCGCGGCATGTGCCGGGATCGACGCGTGCAGCCCGGCCCAGTTGGGAGCGGCGACCGCGATTCCCGGCGTGGTCTTTTCCGGGGCCATGGACGGCCACATCCGCGCCTACTCCGCCGAAAACGGCGTCGTCATCTGGGATTTCGACACGCTCGGCGAGCACGTCACGGTGAACGGCGTGGCGGCCAAGGGCGGCGCGTTGAACGGCAACGGTCCCGTTGTCGTCAACGGCATGGTGTTCGTCAACTCCGGCTACAACCACTTCAACTCGATCACCGGAAACGTCCTGCTGATGTTCCGCCCTGAGGCCGAGGGCGGCCGGTGAAGAGCGTGTCGCCGCCACCGCTCCGGGCGGTGACGGCGACCTGTTGGCTTACCGCCACTCGTCCACTCTGACGCTCCGGCTGTACCCGCACTCGTTCACACTCCACCTGATATTGCCGCTTCCTCCGACCACGACGACTTCGACGTTCTCGAGGAACGGGATCGGCGCATCATCGGGCAGGTTCAGCCAGGTCGCGTAAGGCTCGCGGCCGGCGCGGGCAGGCCCGAGCTTGTAATTGATGACTTCCTGGTCGAGCCAGTAGTGGAACTTGGGCGTCGTGACGTTCTCTTCGACCCAGGCGATGAGCTTTTCCTTCGTGTCGAATCCGAATCTGAGGAGCGGTGGCGTCACCGCAGGGTCGACCAACAGCAGCTTCGACCCTCGCTGGGGAGACCCCAGACCGCCGATGAATCGCTTGAGTACCCACTCCCAGTCCTCGTCTCTGAGGACCATCATCGTGTTCTGGCTCTGACAACCGCTGAAGGTGCTGACGACGTTTTCGTTCGGCTTGAAGTTCTTCTGCACGTGGAGGGGGTTCCAGCCGGGCGGGAGACCCGCGACATTCTCGGCGAAGACCGCCGGGACGCTGCTCATCGGATTGCCTTGCACGCCCATATAGGTGTGCCCCGGCACGGAGCCGCCGGTGGCATTCGAGGACAAGAGCCCCCACGACCGTCCGATCAGCGCGCCGGCATTGTTGTAGAGCCCCAGCGCACCGGTCCCCGAGTTCAAGCTGAGCTCATCCACGATGGGGCCGTTGAACACCGCCATGCTCGCCATCGACGATGTCGAGCTCGAGCGCGCGTTGGTTTGCGAGGCGGCCAACGCGAGAATGGCCGGGAAGTACTCCGGTTTGGCGCCCGCCATGACCGCGTTGATGGCCACCGTCTCCACGGTGTACTCCCACGCCTCCCGCTCCCCCGTCACCCTCATCCTGCCCACGATCTTGTCAGGCTTGTGCGTGGTCCGCTTGAGCATGGCAGCGACCCGTTCTTCGGTGGGCATGACGATGGGCAGCTGGTCGCTCCAGAAGCGGTCGTCGAAGTACTGTTGCAGGTTGGCCGCCGTGTCCGGTCCTATCAGCCGTTTCTTGGGCCTCTCGACAAGGCCGGTCTTCCGCTCTTCGTCATTCAGGGGTCTCGTCAGATGGCCGATGATCTCCTGCATGAGCGGCTCTTTCGAGACCGGGTCGTGACCTGCGACGTATGCGGCGAGCTCCGCGGGCGTCTTCCCGCCCACAGGCGTCGGGGTGAACGCGAGCCGCAGCGCCGGCATGCCGTCCTCGAAGGCCTTGTCGCGCACGAGATCTGCGAGCGCATCGACGATGATGCCTACCGCCGGGACTCCGTACTTACTCTCAACTTCTGCCACGTGGCCGACGACCGCCGGCGCACATGTACTTCAATGGCCAATGGCCATGATCATCAGGCCGTTGACGGCCTGGATCTCCTTCCAGAGCTGCGGGTCGTCGGCGGCGTAGACTCCCCGCTTCACCCGGAAGACCGTGTTCACCTTGGGCATGTTCGCGGCCATCCATTGCTGCATCTGCTGCAGGAACAGATCGCCGCCATTGAAGGTCACGTCCACGAGATAGACCGTTTTGCCGTCCAGGGTGGCCGGACGGGGGGCCATCGCCTTCCGCTCGATCGCCGGCGCATTGCCGGTCGGATTCAACACCGTGTACAACGGCTCCTGAGCCGCCGCAGCCGTGCTGGCCCCCACAAGCGCGATGCCCACATAACTGAGGCGTCCAGCCTGCGCGGCCCACGCGAGAACTGCACTTGCGAGCCTGTTTAGCGACATTTGCACACCTCCTGCCACGACACGACCGGATGCACAGCGCAGATGCCGCACACCCCCCGGGAACAGCGCTGATGATCAGGCCGCTGGCCGCGGCCTGTCAAGTGCCGGTGGCCGGCCCGGACCGCCCGCAAGCCCGCTGGCGGCCTGACCTCGCACGGCCCGAGGGGGGCGGCGCCTGCAGTTAACGCCGGTCTCCTTCGGCGCGTGTGTGTGATAATCAGGCCGGTGCAGCAGGACGTCTGGACGCATCGCAGGAGATGAGCCGTTGAATAAGCATTCCTATCTTCTGACCGCGCCGTGGTTCATCGGCCTGGTCCTGCTGGTCGCGCTCGCGGGCGGGACCCATGGCGCCGCGCAACAGGGGGCGGCGGGCGCGACACCACAGACGGGGCGCGGCGGGCGCGGTCCGGCCCCCACCGACACGCTGGGAGCCGGTCCCTGGGACCTTCCGGTGGGCCGTGGCCGCGTCCACGTGTCGGTCGTCACCAAGGGGCTCGATCACCCATGGGGCATCGCATTCCTTCCCGATGGAGGCATGCTCGTCACCGAGCGTCCCGGCCGCCTGCGGGTCATTCGCAACGGCGTGCTCGACCCGACGCCGATCGGTCCGCTGCCACCGATGCTGGCGGTGTCGCTCGGCGGCCTGCTCGATGTCGCCCTCCACCCGCAGTTTGGCGACAATCGCCTGATCTACCTCACCTACTCGAAGCCGGGTGAAGGCCAGGGGAACGCCACGACTGCCGTGCTCCGCGCGCGCTGGGACGGCGGCTCCACGCTCGCCGACGTGCAGGACATCCTGGTGGCCGACGCCTATCACGGCGGCCCTGGTACCGATCAGAGTGCGGGTCCGGCCAGCGGCAGCTACGGCTCGCGCCTGGCGTTCGACCGGGACGGCTTGCTCTACGTCACCCTGGGCGATCGCAACTACGGGCCGAAGGCACAGGACCCCTCCTCGCACATCGGGAAGATTCTGCGGATTCGCGACGATGGCACGGTGCCGCCCGACAACCCGTTCGTGGGGCGGGCGGGCTACAAGCCGGAGATCTACACCCTGGGCCACCGGAACCAGCTCGGGCTGGCGTTCGATCCGGCCACCAACGAGCTATGGTCGACCGAGCAGGGCCCGCAGGGCGGCGACGAGCTCAATCTGATCCAGGCGGGCAAGAACTACGGCTGGCCGCGCGTGTCGCTGGGCCGGAACTACAACGGCACGGTGGTGGGTGAAGGATTCACCGCTCCTGGCCTCGAGGAGCCCGTCGTCTTCTGGGTGCCGGCCATCGCCGTGTCCGGCCTGTCGTTCTACAACGGCGACGCGTTTCCCGCCTGGAAGGGCAGCGCCTTTGTCGGCGCGATGCGCAACAACACCGGGCAGCACATCCAGCGCGTGTGGTTCAACCAGCAGGGCCTGCCGGTCGGCCGCGAGGTGATGCTCGGCGAACTGAAAC
>JACQVC010000154.1 GCA_016209995.1 Gemmatimonadota bacterium | reverse complement strand
TGTCCACGGAGATCGGCGGCTCGTCGAATCCATCGCTGGGCGCGTACCTGGACGGAGTGCGGACCCTGCAACAGGATCGACTGCGCATCCTGACCTCGGGCTCGCTGACGCCCGATCACCCGGAGGTGCAGGCTATCGATCAGCAGATCGAGCGTGCCCAGCGCGATCTGGTGGAAGCCGTCCGTTCCCACCTGGAGACGCTCACTCGCCGCCTGGAAGATTTTTCCCGGCAGCTTCAGGAGGTGGAGCGTCGCCAGCGGCAGTTCCCGGGCCTCGAGAGCGAGCTGCAGCGGCTGCAGCTCGAGCAGAGCGTCGACCAGCAGACGTACCAGTTCATTCTTTCCCAGTTCTATCAAGCGAAGATCGCCGAGGCGGTCTCCAGCGCGTACGTGGACGTCATCGATCCGGCCGTCGGTGCCACGCGCATCGGGCCGCGCGGGCAGCTCAACATGCTGCTCGGCGCGCTCCTCGGACTCATTCTGGGTGTGGGCGCCGCGTTCTTCCTCGAATACCTGGACCGCACGGTGAGGACGAGCGCCGACGTCGAGTCGCTCCTGGGTATCCCCGTGCTGGGGGTGATCCCACGCCTGCGCCGCATGGTGCCCGAGCAGCCGGTGGACGGCCGCAAACCGGTTCCGCTGATCGTCGCCATGGACCCACTGGACCCCGCGGCGGAGGCCTACCGAAACCTGCGCATGAACCTGACGTTCATGCGCTCGGACGAGCAGCCTCTGCGCTCGATCACGTTCACGAGTCCGGGGCCGGACGAAGGAAAGTCGACCACGGCGCTGAACTTCGCGGTCATGCTCGCGCAGCAGGGGTTGCGCGTGCTGCTCATCGATGCGGACCTGCGCCGCCCGATGCTTCATCGCGCTCTGGACGTGTTGCGTGAGCCCGGCCTCACCAGCCTGCTCATCGGCGACGCGACGCCGCGCGAGGCGGTTCGGCCGAACATCCTGCCCAACCTGGACGCGCTGACGGCGGGCCCCTTCCCGCCCAACCCTTCCGAGCTGCTGAACTCGAAGAGCATGCGGCGGCTGCTCGAGGAGTTCGAAAGCAAGTACGATCAGGTGATCATCGATTCACCGCCTGCGTTGGCGGTCACCGATGCCGCGGTTCTGGGCGCTCAAACGGATGGGCTCGTCCTCGTCTTTCGCTCGGGCGAGACCGAGCAACGTGGGGCTGAGCGGGCGGTCGAGCAGCTCCGCCGCATCGGAGTCCGCATCCTGGGCTCGGTGCTGAACGGCGTGTCCACCACGACCTCCGAAGACAGCTACTACCTGCAGTATTACTACCAGTATCAGCCCCAGAGCACGCGCCGCGGCCGCGTGCGCAAGGGTTTGGCCAAAGTCAAAGCGGCGTTGACCGGATTGGCGAGCTAGCTGTCGTCCGCCTACTCCTCGGCCATGAAGGGGTAGGCGACCTGGGCGGGCGGAACGAAATTCTCCTTGATGGCTCGCACAGAGATCCAGCGCAGCAGGTTCAGGTAGGACCCTGCCTTGTCATTCGTCCCCGACGCCCTGGAGCCGCCGAACGGTTGCTGGCCGACGACTGCGCCTGTGGGTTTGTCGTTGATGTAGAAGTTTCCCGCCGCGTGGCGCAGGGCTTTCATCATCTTGACGATGACGTGCCGGTCCTCGGCGAAGATCGCCCCGGTGAGCGCGTACGGGCTGGTGGTATCGCACAGCGTCAGCGTCTCGTCCAGTCGTGCATCCTCGTAGACGTAGATCGTCAGTACGGGGCCGAAGATCTCCTCGACCATCAGGCGCGAGCGCGGATTCGTGGTCAGCACGACGGTGGGCTCGATGAAGTAGCCCTGCGAAGCGTCCCCCCGGCCGCCAGCCAGGATCTCCATGTCGGGAGCGCTGCGGGCAACATCGATGTATCCCATGATGCGGTCGTATGCGGCCCGGTCGATCACCGCCGCCATGAAGTTGCGGAAGTCTAGCGGCGAGCCGACGCGGATCTGGGACACGCGCGCCAACAGCTCTTGCTCGACCTGCGGCCAGAGGGAGCGGGGAACGTAGGCTCGAGACGCCGCCGAGCACTTCTGACCCTGATATTCGTACGCGCCCCGGACCAGGGCCGTGACCGCCGCCTGCACATCGGCGGAGGCGTGAACGAAGACAAAATCCTTGCCGCCCGTTTCCCCGACCAGGCGCGGGTAAGCGGCGTATCGGTCGATATTCGCCGCGATGCCGCGCCACATCGCCTGAAACGTGGAAGTGGAGCCTGTGAAGTGGAGGCCGGCCAGGCTGGGACTGTGCAGTGCGGCATCGCCTACCTCGGCCCCGGAGCCGGGAACGAAGTTGATGACGCCATCGGGGAGCCCCGCCTGCTGCAGCAGCTTCATGATGTGGTACGCGGTGTAGAGGGCGGACGAGGCCGGTTTCCAGACCACCACGTTGCCCATCAGAGCGGGTGCGGCCGGAAGGTTCCCCGCGATCGACGCGAAGTTGAACGGCGTTACGGCGAAGACGAAGCCCTCGAGCGGACGGTAGTCCGCGTAGTTCCAGGCTCCCGGCGCGCTCTCGGGCTGCTGGCCGTAAACCCACTCCGCGTAGTGGGAGTTGAAGCGCCAGAAGTCGATGAGCTCACAGGCGGCGTCGATCTCGGCCTGGTGCGCCGTCTTCGATTGGTTCAACATGCAGGCTGCGTTGAGCGTGTCGCGCCACGGGCCGGCCAGGAGGTCGGCCGCCCGCAGAAAGACCGCCGCGCGGGCCGGCCACTCCATTTCCGACCAGGTCTTCCAGGCCGCGAGCGCCGCCTTGATGGCCTGCTCAACCTCGGCGGGTCCGGCCTGGTGGTAGACGGCGAGCGTGTGCCCGTGGTCGTGGGGGCAGACGGCACGCGCCGTCCGGCCGGTCCGCACCTCCTGGCCGCCGATGACCAGCGGAATCTCCATCTCATCCCGCTGCAGCTCGCCCAGTCGCGCCTTCAGCGCTGCCCGCTGCGGCGTGCACGGTGCGTAGTCACGCAGCGGCTCGTTCACGGGCCGCGGTACCGGAGCAAAGCTATGGGCCACCATCAACCTCCATGAATCCCGCACTGTCCCTTCTTACACCGCTTGTTTCTGTGCAGAACGCACATGCCCTATGCGGCGGTTGCCGCATTCAGCGCCATGTCGAAGTCGGCCATCAGGTCTTCCACGTCCTCAGTGCCGACCGAGATCCGCACGAATCCCGGGGGAATGTCGATCGCGGCGCGCTCCGCTGCGGTCAACGAGGAGTGGGATGTGTGTCGCGGCTGGGACACGAGCGTCTCGACGCCGCCGAGGCTGGGCGCGTTCACGGCCAATGTGAGCGCCTCGCAGAAGCGATCGGCTGCCGCGTCTCCGCCCGCCAGCACGATGCTGAGCATCCCCCCGAAGCCGCTCATGAGACGCGCGGCCTCGGCGTGATCCGGATGCTCGGGGAGACCGGGGTAGATCACTCGCTGCACCCCGTCGCGTGTTGCGAACCAACGCGCGAGCGCGAGGGCGTTTTCGTTGTGCCGGGCAATGCGCACCGCCAGGGTGCGCAGTCCCCGATCGAGCAACCAGGCGGCGTGCGGATCGATAGCCGGCCCGTAGAGCTTGAGCTTGCTCTGGATCTCGTCGATGACGCCGCGGCTCGCGCAGACCACTCCGGCAATCAGATCGGAGTGGCCGCCGAGGTATTTCGTGGCGCTGTGAATCACGACATCGGCGCCGTGCGCAGCCGGGCGCATGTTGATCGGGCTCGCGAACGTGGCGTCCACCACTACGGCGATTCCATGCTCACGTGCCAGCTTCGAGAGGGGGCTCGGATCGAAGACTCGCAGCGTCGGATTCGTGGGTACTTCCACGTACAGCACGCGCGTGCGCGGACGCAGCGCTTCGCGCCAGACCCGCTTCTCCCACGGATCCACGAACGTCACCTCCATGCCCCGCAGCGGCATCTCCTCTTCCAGCAGCCGCTGCGTCCAACCGTACACGAAGCGGGACGCGACGATGTGATCGCCCGCCTTGGTGAGCGCGAGCAGGGTCAGGGAAATCGCGGCCATGCCGCTCGCCAGCACGATGGCGGCCTCCGTACCCTCGAGGGCGGCCAGCTTCGCGGATACGGCCTCCTGATTCGGGTTGTTGCCGTAACGCGTGTAGAGCAGACCCCCGCCGCCGCTGGGGGGATTGAGAAACGTCGCGCTCTGGACGATCACAGGAGCGACCGGATCGCCGACCTCGCGCGGAGGCTCGTGACCGTGAATGCCCAGCGTGCTGGGGCCGTGAGTCTGGGCCGGGGCCGAGATGCCTTTTGCGCGTTTGCCGCGGCTCTTCGCCATTAGCAGATCGCTTAGGAGGGTTCCTGGCTCAGGTGAGATCCCGAACCAACGCGCTCAGCGCGTGGTAATCGCCCGAACTCGGCTGTTGGAAGGCCAGCCGGCGCTCCACGATCCCGCGGAGACCCGCTCGCACCGCCTCCTGCGAAAAAATCATCTCGGCCTCCACGACCGTGACGCGCCCGCGGGATTCGAGCACGCCCCAGGCCCCCTCCTCGGCCGGCGACACATCACCGAGAAGCTCGAAACGACCCTCGCCCGTCTCCGCGACCATCGCCAGCGACTGGCGGCGCAGCACCTCCTCCAGCGGGTCACGGTGCTGCGTGCTGACCCCTCGCAGCACGAAGAAGGCTTCTCCCGGGCGGTCCGGACCCAGGTACCTGCGCGCTAGCTTCGCCACGACCTCATCCGCGCAGGAGAAATCGAGCACCGTTACCTCCGACAGATCCATCAGCGAGATCACGGTCGTCCCGACTTCGGTGATCTGGCGCTCGATGGCCAGACGCACGGCCCGCCCCGTAGGGCGAGTCACCAGGTGCGAGTACAGCGATGTGACACTGTGGCGCACCAGTCCGCCCACGCGGATCGTGATCGGGTCGATGCCCAGATCGTTCTTCATTCCTGCGTCTCCCGGGCCGGGAGAATGATACAGATTTGGGAGCCGGGCAACGGCGGCAGCTCCTCTTCGAGCGTCGGCGACTCGTCCCACTCGGGCACGTCCGCGATGCGGGCCGTGCC
>JACQVC010000167.1 GCA_016209995.1 Gemmatimonadota bacterium | reverse complement strand
GTGGTCTACGACTCGGTCGGGCAGGCCACGTTTGCCAAGAGCCTCAACTGCCTTGCCGTGCGGGGCATGATCGTGGCCTTCGGGCAGTCGAGCGGCCCGGTCGGCCAGGTCGATCCCCTCCTGCTCAGTCAGAAAGGGTCGCTCTTCCTCACCAGACCGACGCTCGTGCACTACAGCTCCGCGCGCGAGGAACTGCTGCAGCGGGCCACAGACCTCTTCGAGTGGATTGCCGCCGGCCGGCTCCGGCTCCGGATGGCGTTCGAGTTTCCGCTCAAGGACACCGCCGAGGCGCACAAAGCCCTCGAGGCGCGGAAAACCACCGGAAAGGTGCTGCTCCTCCCCTGACGAGGCTCCGCCTCGCGCCGGGCTGGTCCTTTAGTTAGTGCCTCGCCGCGCAGGGCGCTACCGCGCTTTGCCGGCCTGATCGAAGAAATCGAAGATCTTCCGCATGGTCTCCGGCGAGCGGGAGATGATCGCGGTGTGATCGCCGCCGGGCACTTCGACGTACTCGTAGGTCATGCCGAGCTCCTGCATCTTGGCAACCCAGCGGCGGGTGATCGCGACGTCGACCGACGGGTCCGCCGTGCCCTGGACGACAATGACGGGCATGTCGATGATGGCTTCGAGGGCGTCTGGGCTGGAGGAGATGGCCGGCGCGACGGGCGCCAGCGCCGCCCAGACGTCGCGGTACTTGATGCCCAGATGCCACGTGCCGCCTCCGCCCATGGAGTGGCCCATGAGATAGATCCGGTTCGGATCGACGGTGTACTGCTCGCGGACGGCCGCGAGCACGTTCATCACATCGCGCTCGCTCAACTCGCCGCCGCTTCCCGGCGCGCTGCCTTCACTCGCATACCAGGCCCGGGTGTCGAAGCCGGTTGGCGCGACCGCCAGATACCCGCGTTCCTCGGCCAGGCCGAGCAGCCCCTGATAGAGCAGGATGCGCTCGGGCGAGGTGGCAAACGGGTGCAGCGCCACGATGAGCGGGGCCGGCACCTGCGTCTGGTAGCGGCTCGAGACAAACAGCTTGTAGTCGGAGTTGCGTCCGACTTCGGTGAAAAAGTAGCTTCGCGTCCGCACGCGCGCGGTGCCGCCGGTCTGAGCCCAGGCGGCGGTCAGGCCAAGTGCCAGGAGTACGGCAACCCGAAGGGGCAGCGTTCGCATGCGCAGGGCTGATTATAGACGGTTCCGGCGGAGCGATTCGCCCCAGGAATCAGTGGACAAGCGACGCGTGCGAGACTACAAAGCGTACATGCGTTCGGAGTGGCGGTCCCTGCTGGCCTCGGGGGTGGGCATTGTCGCGGTTGGCCTGTGGCTGTTTGCGGTGTCGGCGCCAGCGCGACGGACGGGGGCGCTGATGGGCCCGCTCCTGGACCCGGGCGTCTCGATCGAGCTGGCCTCGGCGAGGGCGCGGGCGATTCGCGGGCTGTCCTACGATCTGGCGTTCGAGATTCCCGAGGCCGCGACCGAGCCGGTGCGCGGGCTGGCGCGAATCCGCTTCGGCCTGGCCGAGATACCGCCGTCGCTCATCCTCGACTTCGCGCAGCCGGCCGACCGCGTCCTCGCGGTCCGTGTGGCGGATGAGCCGTCGTCGTTTACGGTTCTGAACGGTCACCTGCTGCTCCCTTCCTCGCTGCTGCGGGCCGAGGAGAACGAGGTGGTCGTCGAGTTCCTGGCCGGCGACGAGGCGCTCAACCGGAACGCCGAGTACCTCTACACACTATTCGTGCCCGCACGGGCCCACCTCGCGTTCCCCTGCTTCGATCAGCCGGACCTCAAGGCGCGCTACCACCTGAGGCTCGACGTGCCGGGCACCTGGGAGACGGTGGCCAACGGCGCCGAGATCGAGCGACGGACGGCCGGCACCCGCGCGTCGATCCGTTTCGCCGAGACGCCGCCCCTGCCGACCTATCTCTTCGCGTTCGCGGCCGGCCGGTTTCAGATCGATCGCGCCGAACGGAACGGTCGCACGTTCCGGATGCTGCACCGTGAAACCGACGCGGCACGACTGGCGCGCAACCGCGACACGCTGTTCGACCTGCACGCGGCGGCCCTGGTGTGGCTGGAGGACTACACGGGCATTCCGTACCAGTTCGGCAAGTTCGACTTCATGCTGATCCCGTCGTTCCAGTTCTCGGGCATGGAGCACGCCGGCGCGGTGCTCTACAACGCGTCGAGCCTCTTGCTCGACCAGACGGCCACGCAGGCGCAGCAGCTCGCCCGCGCCAGCACGATCGCGCACGAGTCGGCCCACATGTGGTTCGGCGACCTGGTCACCATGCGATGGTTCGATGACGTCTGGATGAAGGAGGTGTTCGCCAGCTTCTTCGCGGCGAAGATCGCGAACCCCACGTTTCCGGAGCTCAATCACGATCTGCGCTTTCTGATGACCAACTACCCGGCTGCCTACGAAATCGACCGGACGGCCGGTGCCAACCCGATCCGCCAGCGCCTCGACAACCTGCGCGACGCCGGCAGCCTGTACGGCGCCATCATCTACCAGAAGGCGCCGATCGTGATGCGTCAGCTCGAAGCCATCGTGGGTGACGACACATTCCGGGAGGGGTTGCGCGAGTACCTGAGGCGGTACGCCTTCGGCAACGCCACCTGGTCCGATCTCATCCGGATTCTCGATGACCGGACTGAGGAGGATCTGGCCGTGTGGAGTCAGGTATGGGTTGAGGAACCCGGTCGGCCAACCATCCAGACGGAGCTTGCCGCCGAGGCCGGGCGCGTCACGAGGCTGAGCTTCACGCAGACCGATCCGCGCAAGCGGGGCCTCCTCTGGCGCCAGCGTCTTCAGGTGGTGATGGGTGGCGACCAGGGACTTCGGAGCGTTCTGGTCGACCTCGATGGCCCGCGCGTCACCGTGGCCGAGGTCGTCGGCCAGCCTGTCCCCCGATTCGTGCTGCCGAGCGGCGGCGGTCTCGGATACGGGCTCTTCGAACTGGACCCCGCGAGCCGCCGGGCGCTCGTCGCAGACCTGCCGGAGGTGCC